>CAJXAF010000005.1 GCA_913050175.1 uncultured bacterium | reverse complement strand
TATAATTGAGCGGATTATTATTAAAACTAGAGGGATTGTAAGGGAAGTAGATAGACTAAGAAGAAAGATAGATAAAATAAAAGGGCGAAGTAAGAAAAAAGAGACCGAGCGAAGAAAAATGGTGAGGTCAAAAAATAAGTTAATAAAACAGCTCGGGTTTACTGAAAAAGAAACAAAAGTTAAGATGAGGGCGATTTTAGAAAAGAATCGCCTTTACAATGAAGCCAAGAGCACCTTGGTTGAGGCTAACTTAAGGTTGGTTGTAAGTATTGCTAAAAAATACGTTAACCGCGGCTTATCTTTCCTTGATTTAATTCAGGAAGGAAATATAGGCTTAATAAAGGCGGTGGAAAAGTTTGAGTACAAACGCGGTTATAAATTTTCTACTTACGCTACCTGGTGGATACGCCAGGCTATTACCAGAGCTATTGCTGATCAAGCCCGGACAATCAGAATACCAGTACATATGACTGAAACAATTAATAAGATTATCAGGATCTCCAGGCTTTTTATCCAGGAAAAAGGAAAAGAACCAACGCCTGATGAATTATCCAAAGAGCTTAAATTGCCGGTTTCTAAGATAAAAGACATTCTTAAAGTTTCTCAGCAACCTATTTCAATCCACACACCTATCGGAGATGATGGTGATACTTCTTTCGGGGATTTTATTGAGGATAAAAAAGCGGTTTCGCCGGCGAATGCAACGGTTTTCTCTATGTTGAAGGAGGAGCTGGAGCAAGCCATGGAAGGCCTAACCGATAGAGAGAGGAACATTCTTACGCTTCGTTTTGGCTTAGAAGATGGTAGTGCTAAAACTCTAGAAGAGGTAGGAGCTATATTTAGGGTTACCCGTGAGCGTATACGTCAAATTGAAGCCAAAGCTTTAAAGAAATTAAGACATCCCAGTCGTTCCCGAAGGCTGCAAACATTCCTTGAACTCACTCTTTTTAGAGGAAAGTTCCGCCCATCTTAACTTTTGTAAACCTTAATTTCAGGGTTGAGCCGTTAAAAAGCTAAGAGGAGCCTTTTATTTTGGCCTTTTTCTATTTTAACCCCCAGGGTTTTAATAGATTTTTAAAGGGCTGGTGGTATAATAAATGAACACTTACGCCTAAAATATACATAAAAGGAGTGAATATGGTAGATAAAAAAGTTGTTGAATATGTTGGTAATTTAGCAAAAATCGCTATTAACGAGGAAGAAAAACTTGCATTTTCAGAACAACTTTCAAAAATAATTGCTTATATTGATAAACTTAAAGAGCTGGATACAGCCAATGTCGAGCCAATGAGAGAAGTAAACCAGTTGGAAGATGCCGTTCGCCAGGATGAGGCTTTTTTATCCAAAGACAGTGAAGATATTTTAAGTAATGCTCCCTCGCGAGAAGGTGATTTTTTCCGGATACCCAAGGTAATTGATTAATATAAATACCATATGCTTGATTTAACCCAACTTAATGCTAAAGATATTGCCCTTGCCTTAAAGGAAGCTAAACTCACTAAAGATGAGGTAAGTTCTTTTTTCAAAAAAAGAATAGATGAGTTTAACCCTTCTTTAAATAGTTTAATTGAAGTTTTTAAAGAGCCTGATAAAGGAGAGGGTTCTTCTGCTTTAGCTTCTTTAGGCATAGCTATTAAAGATAATATTTGTATAAAGGGGAGAAAAATAACCTGTGCTTCTAAAATACTATCTTCTCATCGAGCCGTATACGAGGCAACAGTTATAAGTAAGTTAAAACAAGCCGGCTTAGAAATAGCAGCCAGGGCAAATATGGATGAATTTGCTTTTGGTTCTTCTACAGAGACTTCTTGTTATGGACCGACAAAAAATCCCTGGGATTTAGAGAGAGTTGTAGGCGGTTCAAGCGGTGGTTCAGCTGCTGCAGTTTCGGCTCGCTTACTACCCTTTGCTTTAGGCTCTGATACCGGCGGTTCAATAAGACAACCAGCTTCTCTTTGTGGAGTAGTTGGGTTTAAACCAACTTATGGCCGGGTATCTCGCTATGGCTTAATTGCTTTTGGTTCCAGTTTAGATCAAATTGGGCCGATCACTACGTCTTTTATTGATTGTGCACACCTTTTAAATATTATTTGTGGGCACGATGCAAAAGATTCTACATCGGCAAAAATAGATACTCCTGATTTTAGTAAAAGCCTTAATTGCGATTGCAGTCAGATTAAAATCGGCCTGCCTAAAGAATATTTTGCTAAAGGCTTAGAACCAGAAGTAAAAACAGCCATTGAGGGGGTAAAATCTTATTTTGCCAATAAAAAGATTAAATTCATTGAGATAAGCTTACCTCACACAGAGTATGCAGTAGCAACTTATTATATAATCGGTTCTTCCGAGGCAAGTTCTAATTTACAACGCTTTGACGGAATTCGCTATGGCCTTCGCTCGGGCTGCTCGAATTTAGAAGAGCTTTATACAAAGACCAGAAGTCAGGGCTTTGGCCCAGAGGCTAAGAGAAGAATTTTCTTAGGAACTTATAGCCTTTCCAGTGGATACTATGATGCTTATTATGTTCAGGCTTTGAAGGTAAGAAGGCTGATAAAAGAAGATTTTGATAGTGCTTTTAAAGAGGTCGATGCTATTCTTACTCCGACTTCACCTAGTACCGCTTTTAAGATTGGAGAAAAAACCAATGACCCCTTGAGCATGTATTTATCAGATATATACACTATTTCTGTAAATCTGGCAGGTTTACCGGCTGTTTCTTTTCCCTGCGGATTCAGTAAAAATAATTTGCCTATTGGAGCTCAACTTATAGGTAAAGCTTTTGATGAAGAAACTCTGATAAAATTAGGGTCATGTTTCGAGGAAGGCAGCGATTACCATAAACAGATACCGCCTTTAGTAGTTAATAAAAAAAATAGCCATGAGTAATTTTGAAACTGTAATCGGACTAGAGGTCCACACTCAACTTAATACCGAATCGAAGATATTCTGTTCCTGCCCGACTGAATTCCAAAGTCCGCCTAATACTAATATCTGTCCGGTTTGTTGCGGATATCCGGGAGTTTTACCGGTTTTCAACATCAAAGCCTTAAAATTAGCCCTGAGAGTTTCTCTGGCTCTTAATTGTAAGATCAACCCCAGTATTTATTTTGAACGCAAAAACTACTTTTATCCCGATCTACCAAAAAATTATCAAATTTCTCAATATAAAATGCCTTTAGGATACAACGGCGCCCTTCTTTTGCCTTCAGGAAAAAAAATACGTATAAATAGAGTGCATTTAGAAGAGGACGCCGGTAAACTTATACACAAAGAAGATTACTCCCTGGTTGATTTAAATCGTACCGGTACACCACTGCTTGAGATAGTTTCTGAACCTGATTTAAGTGATGCTTCTCAGGCTTTTGACTACCTCACCTACTTAAAATTAATTCTTCAATACATTCGGGCATCTGATTGTGATATGGAAAAAGGATCATTACGCTGCGATGCTAATATCTCTTTACGGCCTAAGGGGCAGAAGGAGTTAGGCACAAAGGTAGAATTGAAAAACATGAATACTTTTAAAGGGGTAAGAGTTGCTTTAGAGTATGAAGCTAAGCGTCAAGCTCATGTGCTTAAAAATAATCAAAAGATAAATCAAGAAACAAGACTTTGGGATCCGGCAAAACTTAAAACTGCTATCATGCGCACAAAAGAAGAAGCCCACGATTATCGTTATTTTCCCGAACCAGATCTCTTAAATATTACCGTCGGAGATGACTTAATCAAAGCTGAGAGTAGTAACTTAGGAGAACTACCTTTGGCAAAATCTAAGAGGTTTCTAGATGATTATGGAATTTCCGGTAAAGAGCTCGATATATATATAAGTAATATAAATTTAGCTGATTTTTTTGAAGAGGTAGTAAAAATTTACACTAAAGTAAAGGAAGTCTCAAACTTCTTGCTGGGACCTTTTCTGGAGCAGATAAATAATAATAAAGAAGGGTTTAGTGCAGTTAAGATAGAGGCTGAAAATTTCTCAAAAATAGTAAAATACTTTTCCCAGGGACGCCTTAACAATCTAACAGCCAAAAAAGTTTTATCTTTAAGTATTTTTACAAATGAGGATATAGATGAGATAATAGATAGAGAAAAACTCACTCAAGTATCTAACGAGGATGAGTTACTGGCCTTTGTTAGTGAGGCTATAAAAGAAAATCCAAAAGCGATTTCAGAATTTAATGAGGGTAAACAACAAGCTATTCAGTTTTTGGTAGGGCAGGTAATGAGAAAAACAAAAGGAAAAGCTAATCCTAAATTAGCAAGACAGATGCTTGAAAAAACTATAAAGGGAGGCAGTGTATGAATAAGAAATTAGTCTTAGTAAGTGTTGTTATTGCATTGGTTTCATTTTTAATAAGTCCTTTTAATTCTTTTTCTGAAAGCAGGGATGATCTATATAAAGAGCTTGAAATCTTTGCTGAAGGTTTGGCTGTAATTGAACGAAAGTACGTTGAGGAAAAAGCACCTCACGACCTCATCTATGGAGCAATGTCAGGAATGTTACTTTCCTTAGACTCATATAGTCAGTTTTTAACCCCCGATGACTATAGCGAGTTAATAGTTGAAACCGAAGGTAAGTTCGGCGGCTTGGGGATAGAAATTACTATAAAAGACGGCGTATTAACAGTAGTCTCTCCGATTGAAGATACTCCTGCCTGGAATGCTGGTGTTGAGGCTGGTGATATTATCGTAAAAATTGATGGTGAACTCACTAAAGGCATAACCCTGCATGATGCAGTAAAAACTCTACGTGGCGACCCTGATAGCAAAGTTACCTTATTGCTTTTGCGTGATCGAACCAGGATGCTTGATGAGGTTACTATTACCAGGGGTATAATTAAAATTAAAGACATAAAACATGCCATGATCTTAAAAGATGGTATTGGTTATGTAAGAGTCTCTGAGTTTAGAGAAAAAACTTCTGATGACTTGGCTAAAGCTTTAGGAAAACTCGATAAGGAAGGCTTAAAGGGGTTGATTATTGATGTACGTTATAACCCCGGGGGATTGCTTTCTTCAGCTATAGATGTCTCAAGCCAGTTCGTTGAAGATGGTAAAATTATTGTTTCTACTAAATCAAGGAGTGATCCCGAGAGGATTTATACTGCCGTGCCTATGCGTAAGAAATACCTGGACATACCGATGATTGTTTTAATCAATAAAGGTAGTGCATCGGGAAGCGAAATTCTTGCTGCAGCCTTAAGAGAGAACAATAAAGCAATCCTTTTAGGCCAAACTAGTTTTGGTAAAGGCTCTGTTCAGACAATAGTGCCACTTTCCGATGGCTCTGCCATGCGCCTGACCACTTCTAAATATTATACTCCTAACGGTACAAGTATTCATGAGAAAGGCGTTGAGCCTGATATTGAGGTAGAGAGAAAATTAATCGAAGATGTAGAAAATGATGTCTTTGATGAGCTGGAAAAAAACAATGGAAAAGATGAAGATAAAGATAAAAACGGTAAAAGTAAGTTTGATTACAAAAAAGACAATCAAATTTTGAGAGCCTTAGATTTGATTAGAGGATTACTTGTTTTAAACAATTGAAATGAAGTTAGCTTGTTTCTTTGGTAAATATGTATACTTTAGGTGTTGAGACGTCGTGTGATGAGACTTCGGTCGCAGTCTTAAAAAATTATAAAACCCTCTCCAATATAACCATATCCTCTCTAAGAGAACATAAAAAATACGGAGGAGTGGTCCCTGAAATTGCAACTAGAGCTCACCTGAAAAATATTGATAAAGTAACGATCCTGGCTCTTAAAGAATCAAAGATAAAAATTGAAGAAATAGATTTAATAGCTGTAACGCATCGTCCGGGATTAATAGGGGCATTAGTTGTTGGTCTTAATTTTGCCAAAGCCATGTCTCTTAGTTTAGCTAAACCGTTAATAGGTGTTAATCATCTACATGCCCACATTTTTGCTCCTTTTTTAAATTGTCCTCAAAAAATAAAATTTCCCTTTATAGGAGTTATTATTTCCGGAGGTCATACTGAAATTTATCGGGTTGACGATTTTGACAAGATAAGTATTTTAGGGCAAACCCGTGATGATGCTTGCGGTGAAGTTTTTGACAAGGTAGCTGTAAGCTATGGTTTAGGTTACCCGGGAGGTCCGGCCATTGATAAGCTTTTTGATTCAAAATATAAGAAAGATTTTAAATTTAGATGCGGGAAAATCGGATTAGATTTAAGTTTTAGTGGAATCAAAACAGCTCTGGTCTATAAAAAGAAGGAGCTGCATAAAAGAAAAAGCCTTGATGCAAAAACAAAAAAGCGTATTCTTTCCTCATTTCAGTATACAGTCTTTGAAACAATTATTTCTGCCATTGTTGAGGCAACTCAAAAAACAGGGATAAAGAGAGTTGTTTGCGGCGGAGGAGTAGTGGCTAATACTTATTTTCGCCAACGGATTTTGGACCAAAATATGCAGAATTTACAGTGTTTTTTAAGCCCTTTGGAGTACGCTGGAGACAATGCAGCTATAGTTGCAGGATTGGGGTTTTACCTGTATAATAAAAAAGGTATAAAAAGTAATCTAAGTTTAAAAGTTCAATCCAGCTGATCAATAAATCATCAAACTTATCTCTAAATATGCTTAATTTATTTTCTACAACCATTAGACTGTTAATTGCCTTTGCCTGTGGAAGTTTAATAGGCTTAGAGCGGGAAAGCAAGCGTGGTCCGGCGGGCTTGCGGACCCATATTTTGGTCTGTGTGGGGTCGGCATTAATAATGTTGATTTCTTTATATATTTATGATATTTATGAAGGTAAGGCAGCGGTAGATCCGGGAAGAATTGCAGCCGGAGTAGTTACCGGAATCGGGTTTTTAGGTGCCGGAACTATTATGCGCAGCTCGGAAAGAGTTCGCGGCTTAACTACTGCAGCTAGTATTTGGGTTAGCGCAGCCATTGGCTTGGCTGTAGGTTGCGGCTATGTAAGTGGAGCCTTGATAGTCACTGTTATTTCTTATTTTGCTTTATCAGTTCTTAAAAGAATTGAAGATTCACAAAGAAGAAAAAAATCAGAATAAAATTATAGTATAAATTTAGGGGGTGGATATGGTAAGAAGAAGAGAAGAGGAAAAGTTTCTTGATGTCAGCGCAGCTATGCAGGGGAGTCTAGTTTTTTCTGATCCAGTTAATTTACGCATCAATGGAAAGTTTGAAGGCAACCTAACTACCAAAGGCAATCTTATTATTGGTAAAGCCGCCGATGTTCGTGCTGATATTGTGGGTGAGAACATAACAGTTTCCGGACAGGTTCGAGGAAATATTAAGGCCAGTTCTATGTTGGTTTTCTCAGCAAGCGCTCAGGTTCTTGGTAATGTAGAAGTGTCCAGAATAGCTGTTGAAGAAGGCGCTATATTCAATGGCAAGTGCAAGATGGTTGAAGGAAAGATCTCCTTAGAAGAGCTTTCTGACTATCTCTCCATTGAAGAAAATAAAATCATGGAGTGGGTAGAAGGCGGAAAGATCCCGGTAGAAAGTGAGGGAGACAGATTATTGTTTGATCGCAAAGAAGTCGAGACTTGGATTTCCCGTAAGCCTTAAATTAATATCTATACTAGCTTTACATTTTTAACTTACCTTAATCTGCTTATTTGTTCTGACTAGAGCTTACTTCGAGAAATGTGTTGTCAAGCCAGGAAAATATCGTAAAATAGGGCTTTTAAATTTTTAGTAGAGAATAATTATGAAGGAAAAATTACTTACAACCAGGGAAGCTTCTCTTATTTTAGAGATATCAGAAAAAGATATCATTGAGTTGGCTAATACCAATCTGATTGCCCATTTTAAACTTGGCGGTGAGTTTTTACGCTTTAAGAAAGACGATATAATTAAAATAAAACCAGCTATAAAGAAAAAATATAATATTCCTGATAAAAACCACCGTGGTTCCGAGCAATTAAGAGAGTTTATATACTTTAATGATTTTTATATTGTATCGGGAACAGTTATTATAGCCCTTATCTGGATAATAATTAAGGACTTCCTCGTTAAAGCTTAAAAATCCTCTAATAGCCTACTACTATCTACCAGTTTCTTTTTAAATCAATATCTCAATAATAAAAATATTTGCTTTAATTAAAGGAGTTGATACAATCAGATTGTATATTTAAACTATAGCCAGAAAATAACTAAAGGAGGATAAATGATTAATTTTGATGATTTTACAAAACTAGACCTTAGAATCGGTAAAATAATAGAGGCAGACTTTCATCCTGATGCCGATAAGCTATTACTATTAAAAGTTGATATTGGCGATAAACAAATACAACTAGTTGCCGGAATAAAAGAGTTTTACACTCCTAGCGAATTACCCGGTAAAAAAGTAGTTGTTTTAACTAATCTTGAGCCACGAAAGATCAGGGGCTGTGAATCTGAGGGTATGGTGCTTGTAGCCAAAGATGAAGACTCCTTGGGCTTAATTGTCCCGGAAAAAGATATAGCAGTGGCTAGTAAGATAAGTTAAGCAGATGCAAACTGACTATATTGATAAAAAAACCAAAGGCAATACTGATATAATCGATATAACCTCTGAGTTAAAGTTAATTGTAGAAAAGCAAAAAATTAACGACGGGGTTTTATTCTTATCAGTTATCGGTTCAACTGCTGGCTTAACCACAGCTGAATACGAGCCGGGATTAGTTAAAGATTTAAAAAATACATTTGAGAATTTATTTCCTTACCGCGATGACTATGCCCATAATTCTACCTGGTCTGATGATAATGGACACTCGCATCTACGAAGCTGCTTTATTAAAACCAATCTTTTTGTTTCAGTAACTAAAGGCAAAATTGATCTAGGCACCTGGCAGCAGGTAATACTAATAGATTTTGATACACGCCCCCGGCAGAGAAGGGTTGTGGTTAAGCTTTTAAAATAAGAGTTTTAAGTTATGGAGCTAAACAAAAATATTCAAGACTATGAGCTGGTTTTTCTTGACCTTGAAACTACCGGCTTAGACGTAGTAATGGGTGATACAATTTGTGAAATCGGCGCTGTAAAAGTAAGGCAGGGGAGGATAATTGATAAGTTCCAAACTTTAATTAATCCCCAAAGAAAAATACCTCAAGAGGCTTACCGGGTGCATAAAATTTCTGATGCAGATACCAAATTTGCGCCTATCTTTGGAAAAGTAGTTGATAAGCTTATTTCTTTTACAAAGAACAGCGTGGTTTGTGCCTATAATGTAAGTTTTGATATGGGCTTTGTCGACTACCAACTAAAGAGCCTGGATTACGGACCCTTATCAATTCCAGCAGTTGATATTCTTGCTATGGCAAGAGATGCTTTAGAGCTTTCAAGGTACAATTTAGAATCAGTAGCAAAATATCTTAATATTGATTGCAGCGGTGGCTTACATCGGGCCCTTGATGATGCTCTAATAGCTTATCAAGTTTTTTTTAAATTAATTACTATATTTGCTGATAAAGGAATAAGTAATTTGGATGAATTTATCTGTTTATACGGTTTTAACAATGAGATTTTTCAAACTAAAGAATCCAAGAGGATTGCACTTATAAAAGATGCTATAGAAGGAGAAAAATCTTTGAACTTAAAGTATTTTTCTTTAGAAAAAGAAATCCAAGAGGAAACAATGATGCCCTTGAGAATTTTGCAGGAAAACCGGTATTTTTACCTTCTTTATCAAACCAAGGACAAGACTTCTTCCCGTATTCGTTCAAACCGCATTCTCAACATAGAATCTGCCTAATTATTCTTATATTTTATATACAAATCTTTAATTCAGGAATTTTCTTTACAAGCAGAGGTTATTTATTTACAATAGAAGGTACTATTGTAGGGTGTAATATAGGTATTAATTATAATAATGGGGGTGGAAAATGGATGACATTTTAGAGATTTTAGAGAGCAATTCCCGGATTTCACTGAAAGATTTAGGTAAATTAACAGGAAAATCTAAGACGGCGCTGGAGAAATCTATTAAAAAATACGAGAAAAATGGTACTATTGTTAAGTATAAAACAATTATTAACCGCCAGAAAATCAAGGGCGATAAAGGGGTTGTGGCTTTAATTGAGGTTAAGATTACTCCTCAGAAAGATGTTGGTTTTGACTTAGTCGCACAGAGGATCTATCGTTTTCCTGAAGTAAAGAGCTGCTATCTCTTATCAGGTACCTATGATTTGCTCCTATTGGTTGAGGGTGATGATATACACACAGTAGCCAGCTTTGTTTCTGAGAAGCTGGCACCTCTAAGTTCGGTTAGAGGAACTGCTACCCATTTTATGCTTAAAAAGTATAAAGAAGACGGCGTCATCTTAGTAAAGCAGGAGAAGAATAAACGCTTGGCTATAACTTGTTAATTATTTAAAAAATGATTGCTAAACAAATTAAAAAAATACAGCCTTCGGGCATACGGGAGTTTTTTGATCTGGTCCTAGGAATGCCAGAGGTTATATCCCTCGGAGTAGGTGAGCCGGATTTTATCACCCCTTGGAGAATTAGGGAGAAAGCTATAACCGCGCTCGAAGAAGGCTATACTTCTTATACTTCAAACCAGGGCCTTTTAGTCTTGCGTCAAGATATCTCTGATCACTATAAGAAGAAATACGCTTTAACTTATAATCCCAAAAATGAAATTTTAATTACAGTAGGTGTAAGTGAAGGTCTGGATTTAGCTCTCAGGGCTGTGGTTAACCCTGGTGATAAAGTAATAGTTGTAAGTCCCCACTTTGTAGCTTTTCCGGCTCTTGCTCAAATGGCACACGCTAAGGTTTTATATCTGCTTACTAAGGAAGAAGAAGGATTTAAGATTAACCCAAAAGCCTTAAAAGAGCTGGTTAAGCAGAATCCCAAAGCAATAATTCTTAATTATCCTTCTAATCCTACAGGCATAACTTATACCAAGAAGGAATTAAAAGAGATTTGGAAAGTTCTATCCAAAAAAGATATAGTAGTTATTAGCGATGAAACCTATGACGAGTTAACTTATAAGGATGTTCATACTTCTTTTCCCAGTCTGGACAAAAAAGCCAAGGCAAGAACGATTCTTCTCAACGGGTTTTCTAAAGGTTATGCTATGACTGGTTTTAGAGTTGGGTTTGTTTGCGGCAATAAAGAGATCATCGAGGCAATGACTAAGATTCACTCTTATTCTATGATGTGCGGGCCGATTATCTCACAAATTGCAAGCTCAGAGGCTCTCCGGGCTCAAAAGGAAGTGAAACAAATGCGTCTTGCCTATCAAAGAAGAAGAGATTTTATTGTAAAAGAGTTTAATAGGCTAGGTCTTAAAACTATAAAACCCCAAGGGGCTTTTTACTGTTTTGTCTCACTAAAAAAATATAAAATTGACTCTCTTGAATTTGCTAAAAAATTGCTATTTCAAGAGAAAGTAGCTGTCGTTCCGGGAACAGCTTTTGGCAAAGAATACTCTTCCTATATCAGGATATCCTATGCGACTAGCTTAGATGACTTAAAAAATGCTATAATAGCTATTGAAAGGTTTTTGAATAAATTATAAGAGAATATTGTTAATACTTATAGGGAGATGCTAAAAACAAGGAAAATCAGAGTAGGTAAAAAGTATATTCAGGCTGTATCTTTTAAGTTATGCAAAAAGACACTGATAGTTTTACGCGGCTCTAAAGGCTATATAATGTGTGGCTATTTAAAGATGAAGGTAGCGAATAGTTTTTCTGATGTGGCTGTAAAGATTACCGGTATATCTACTATTAACCAGGCACTTAGCACAAGAGTCTACTCCCAAAGTATGGCAGCTAAAAAATTAGGAATTTATCGAAATCAACCAATTAAAGATGTTATCAAAATCATTGCTTAAAATCTTAATAGTTCTTCTATCTGCCAGTATATTATCCTGTGAGAAAGCAGATAATATACAAATTGCCAAAGATGCTTCATCGCTTGAGCAATTTAGTCAGAATTATCAACGACTTGTCAAAGACTATCAACAAAAGTTAAAGGCTAATCCTAAAGATTTATCTCTGCGGCTAAAGATAGCTAATTTTTACTATAGATTTAATGATCATAGTAAAGTAGAAGAAATTCTTAAAGGTATAGAATCTGAGGAAGCTAAAGTAATTCTGGCTAAGGCCTACACTAAAGCAAAAGACTATATCCAGGCAATTGAGATTTTTGAACATTTAAGTATCGAAGATAAAGACCAGGAGTACCTATATTTCTACGGAAAAGTTTTAGAAAAAAAGAATTTATTTCCTCAAGCCTTAAAAATCTATGCTAAAGTCAAAGCTCCTTTTGATAATCAGGCTAGAGAGCGCATAGATTTTATTAAGAGCAAAGAGGAAGTTGGCATACCGCCTGAAATTTCTGATATTACTGCCCAGGCAGCAAGTTTTATCGAAAGCCTTAAAGATGACGCTGCAGTAATACTCTTAGTTGATGAAGAAACTAAGATGTTAGATGATAATACTTCCGTCTCCAGCATTCATGTTATTGAAAAAGTTTTAAAGGAACGCGGGAAAAAATTAGCCGAAGTTGATGTTGGCTATGACTCTACTTATCAGAAGGTAGAGATGGATTTTGCCCGCACTATTACTAAAGATGGCAAAGTTATTTATACCGGCGGTGAAAATATTCGCGATGTCGGCCGCTATCTTAATTACCCCCTTTATAGTAACGCCAGGGCTTTTATCGTTTCTATGCCGGCAGTAGATGTAGGCAGTATTATTGAGTATAAAATAAATGTCTATTCGGCAAAACTTATAAATAAGGATAATTTTAGTTTTATCTATCGTTTAAGGGAAAAATTCCCAATTTTTAAAGCAAAGTTCCGTTTAACTGCACCTAAAGCTAAGGAAGTGAACTTTAAATACTATAATAAAGATTATGCCGGCAATATTGATCTTAAGCCTGAGTTTAAAACCGCAGGCAATGAGAATATATACACTTGGGAATTCTCAAAAATTAAACCTATCATTCCCGAATACAATATGCCTTCGACTTCCTTAATCAACCCTGCTTTTTTAGTATCAAGTTTTACTTCTTGGGATGAAGTCTATAAGTGGTGGAAGTCTCTTTATCAAGATAAGTTAGCCTTAGACGCCCAAGCAAAAGAATTCGTTAAAGAGTTAATTAGCGAAGCCAAGGATGATTATCGCAAGGCTAGAAATATCTATGAATATGTTTCCAAAGATATTCGCTATGTAGCTATCGAGTATGGGGATGGCGGTTATGAGCCTCATCATGCTCAAGAGGTTTTAAATAACAGGTATGGCGACTGTAAGGATCAGGCTATGCTATTAATTGCTATGCTTAGAGAAGCAGGCCTGGAGGCTTACCCGGTTTTAATTCCTACACGCAGCGCCTACTCTATAAGTAAAGATTTTGCCGCAGTTAATTTTAACCACGCTATAGCGGCAGTAAAACTCAAAGGTAGCTTAATTTTTATGGATCCAACTTCCAATACAACACCTTTTGAGCGGACGCCTTTATCTGATCAGGAAAGAACAGTTATGGTATTTTTTGATGATACTTATAAAATTACTGAAATAGCTCACAACAGAGATAATTACGTTAAATATGAGATGGATATAACTTTAAGCCGCCAAGAAGATGCCTTGATCAAACGTCAAGTTGAAACAAAAGGATTTTTTGCTTCTGGATACCGTTACTATTTAAAATATACTCATCCGGCTATAATCAAGGAGGACATCCAGCAGAAAATGATGCAGATTTCATCATTGTCTAAATTGGATGATTATAGTTTTGAAAATGTAGATGATTATGATCACGCCCCAAAACTTACTTATAGCTTTAAAACTGAAAAATTTCTTAACCCTGCCCGGAACTTAAGAATTGTGCCGGTTTTAGACCAGATCAATCTTGATTATAATCTAATTGGAAAAGAGGAGAGAAGTTTTCCCATTGATTTTGACGGGATAAATACTGAATCAGCTAAAATTAAAATTCATTTACCTTCTAACCTGAAAGTTAAATTTTTACCGGAATCAAAAACTTTTGAAAATAAGTGGTTTAAACTAACTGTTTCCTACTCTGATAAAGGTGATTACGTTGATTTTTATGAAGAGTTAGTCACTAAAGAAAGATTTGTTGACCAAAAAGAATATCTAGAATTTAAAAAGCATCTAAAAGAGGCGATATATTTCTTGCGTGAAGAAATAATTCTTGAAAGCATAAAATGAAAGAAAAATTAAGCCACAGATCTACTAGCAAAAAACCAAGCCGACGCAAAAATTTTGAAATTAAATTTTATGAAAATATATTAAAAGAACTCCCTGACTGCGTTAATGTCTTAATTCCTTTAGGGGATGCCTATACCAGGAAGGGCTTTTATCAAGAGGGCCTGGCTATAGATAAAAAATTAGTACAACTACAGCCAGATGATCCAACCATACACTATAATCTTTCCTGCAGCCTTTCTTTGTTAGGCAGATACAAAGAGGCTTTAGAAGAATTAAAAAAAGCTGTTCTTTTTGGCTATGAGGAATTTGACTATATCTGCAAAGACAAAGATTTAGAGGATTTAAGAAAACTTCCTAGCTTTAAAACTTTTTTTTCCAAGTTAAAAAATCTTAAACGAAAACTGCCGGCTTTTTAAAATCTTCGCCCAGACAAACGCACTCATTAAACTTATTTTTTTTGCTATTTTGGTGCCTTAGATATTGAAAAATTATGAGAAACAAAGACAGTAAGCATAGACAATACCTAAGAATATCAACTGTTTTGCCGGTTGAATTCTATATTCTTGACTCCAAGGATAAGCGCCTTAGCCCTTGGCTTCAGGGTTTTACCTCTGATATTGGTAAGGGAGGAATTTGTCTCTCTATCAACGATCTTTGGTGGGGTTTTTGGGATAAGCTCCAGGATCCTAAGATTAAATTGTATTTAAGAATTGATTCGGCTTTTAAATCAACTACTTTAGAATTCAGGGCAAAGGTTTCTTGGAGCAAGCTCGAGAAGCTGCCGGAATTTAATAAAGCAACTTTAGGGTTAGAGTTTTTCGGGAAAAATACTAATAAAGCAACATCACTTTTTAAATTCGCAATATTTAAAAAAGCTGTACCAATTGCTACGGCTGTAATTATAGTTTGCCTGTTTTTTCTTGCCTCCAACTTATTTTTTCATAATTCACTCCTAATTAAAAAAAATAGAAACTTAGTCAAAGATTACGTAGGTATTTTAGAAGAAGACTCCAATCTAAAACAGATTTTAGATGATAAATCCAAAACCGGGGATTTTATTAAAGAAAGAAGAGAGGACTTAAAAGCCACAATAGATTTACTTAACCAAGAAGTTGTTCAAAGAAATGAGCAAAAGCAGATGTTGAGGAACTTCCAATATACTGATAACGGCTATAGGAGTAAGTTAGCTAATTTAGAAAAAGAGCTAAAACTTTTTGAACAGGAATTAGCTGCCTTAAAAAGAGAAGATAGCTTTTTAAAATTAAAACAAGAACAAGTATTAGTTTCTTTATCAGAAATCCAACAGCAGACAAAAAACCTGCAAACCCAAAAACTAGAGGTTTCGAAAAAAGTTATTGAAGGTCTTTATGCATGGATAGGTAACCGCCAGAACTTATCCAGTGGATTGGTTCTAAGTTATGAGGGCGACAGTCAGCTCGATAAAGTTTGTTTTACTTATGATCAGGCCTTGGCGGCAATTGTTTTTCTTCTCAATGATGATAATTCCCGGGCAAAGAAAATTATGGACTTTTACCTTAAAAAAATTGATCAAGGAGAAAATATACAAAATGCTTATTTTACCAAAGGTTCAGTCTTTGAATATGTTATCCATAGTGGTCCTAATGCCTGGATAGGTTTGGCAGCTTTAAATTATGTCAAAAAAACAGGTGATGAAACCTATTTAGAGATTGCTGAGTCTGTAGGAGAGCTTCTCTTATCTTTAATGGATGAGGAGGGAGGGGTACCTGGCGGTCCGGGAATTAACTGGTATTCAACCGAACATAACCTTGATTCTTACGCATTTTTTACTTTATTTTATGAGATCACCGGGCAGACTGAATATAAAAAAGCAGCCCAAAGAGTAAAAAACTGGATTGGCAGAAATTCTTATACTGAAGGGGCTATCCCGATAAAAAGAGGCAAAGGCGATTCAACCATTGCTACCGATACCTATACCTGGTCAGTTACAGCCTTTGGCCCAAAGCAATTAGAGGATTTAAAGATGAATCCGGAAACAATAATTGAATTTGCCCTTAATAATTGCGAAGTGAATGTAAAATTTAAGCGAAGGGAAGGGGAGGTGTCTCTGCGCGGTTTTGATTTTGCCAAAGCTAAAAATATTGCCCGGGGAGGAGTGGTTTCAGGTGAGTGGACATCGCAGATGATCCTTGCCTTTGAGATAATGGCTGATTACTATAAAACCAGTAACCCTAAAAAATCAAATGATTATCTTAATAAAGCCAAATTTTATTTTAATGAACTACAAAAAATGATCATTACTTCTATTTCAAAAGTTGGCCGTGAAGACCCCTGTCTTCCTTATGCCTCAAGTAGTTCTGTTGATACTGGTCATGGCTGGAGAACGCCCAAAGGTGATCGTACCGGTTCACTTGCTTCCACAGCTTATTTTTTAATTGCTTTCCAGGGCTACAATCCTTTACGCAGCGAGTATTTAAGTCTATCTTTAAAAAATATAATTGATGAAAATTAACAGTAAATAAATTATGAGCAAAAAAGAATTTAAATCAGGATTTGTGGCCATAGTTGGCCGGCCCAATGTCGGTAAGTCGACCCTGCTTAATGCTTTCTTAAAGGATAAGGTAAGCATTATTTCGCCAATTCCTCAGACTACCCGTCATCAGATAAAAGGAATTTTAAATGAAGCCGGAGTGCAAATAGTTTTTGTAGATACTCCGGGAATGCATAATTTTAAAGATAAACTGTCTCTGCATCTAAATACTATTGCTAAAAGGGCTCTTGAGGGGGTTGACTTGATTATCTATGTTGTTGATGTATCAAGAAGACCAGGGGCGGAAGAGAATCGTTTAATAAGAATACTGACTAATCAACCGGTTAAAACAATTATGGTTTTAAATAAAACTGACTTAGGACATAAGTTTTTAGATGAGTACATAGCTTTATGGCAGGAGAGCGTATCTGCAAAAAAGAAAGATTGTCTGCTTTATTATATTATGACTTCAGCTTTAAAGGGTAAAAAAGTAGAAGAGTTAAAAGAAATCATAATAGAAAATCTACCGCAATTTCACCCTTACTACGATAAGGGGACTGTAACTGATTTTCCGATTAAATTTCGTATGGCCGATATAATAAGAGAAAAACTTTTTTTAAAACTTGCCGAAGAACTTCCTCATGATTTAGCAGTAGAAGTAGATGAGATCAGGCGGAAAAAAACAGCCCACTACATAAAAGCAAATATTTATGTAAAGAGAAGCTCTCAGAAAAAAATTGTAGTGGGTAAAAAAGGCCAAATCCTAAAAGATGTTGGCCGCCTGGCCCGAATTGAGATTGAAAAGATTATAAAGAAAAAAGTCTTTTTAGATATTTGGGTCACAGTCTCAAAAGATTGGCAGAATAGCCCAAGAATATTAAAAGAATTAGGCTACTGGTGGGCTTAATTACGTTTTTTTACTCGTTACGGTTGGTTATCTCAATAAGGTGATAACCAAATTGGGTCTGAATCGGCCCGTGTACTTTCCCAACTTCCTGGCTGAAAACAACTTGATCAAATTCAGGAACCATCTGGCCTGGGGAAAATTCACCTAAATCCCCACCGCTTTTTCCGGAAGGACATTGTGAAGACTCTTTAGCTATTTGAGCAAATTCAGCTCCGTCCTCAATTTGCTTTTTTAATTTTTCACACTCTTCTTTGCTGTTAACTAAGATATGCCTTGCGCTTGCCTTACTCATTTCTCCTCCTTTTTATAATACAGTAAATTTGATACACATTACTTCCTGTCTATTATACGCTTATTTTTTTAAGGGGAAAGAATATTTTTATCGGTGTGACTACTAGCTAAAGTCAAATCTCAATCAGACATTTAATGGTGAGCATATAACATTACACTTTCAGCAATATCTTTAGCATCATGTACAACCTGTTGTGTTATTTTGCAATTTTGTCGGTGACCTATTTGTTCTATTGTAAAGCCATGTTTTTTTAATAATTTTAAGACATCGTTTATCGAATGTCCAAAAGCAGAGAGGCTCCCATCACCTTTATGTAAATGTACCTCACAATATATTTTAATGTTATTTAAATTAAGTATTTTTGTCATGCCGAGTAAGGCTAAATATTCAGCCCCTTCTATGTCAATTTTTATTATATCGGGTTTGAGTTTGTTTTCTTCAACAAGATCATCCAGGCTTACCATGGGGATGGAGCGTTTGCGATATAATCCTTTGTCGTTAGCTAGTTTTAACGTATTTGTTGATGAACCACGACAAAAATAATCTACTAGCCTTGAAGAATCTCCAACAGCTTTATGATGAATTGTAATATTGTCCAAATGATTTAAACGTACAGATGATTTCATGCGATTAATATTATCGCTATCAATTTCTATAGCGTGCACCACTCCCTTTTGTTTATCTAGTATTTTTCCAGCGATTATAGAAAAAAACCCAAAATTAGATCCTACATCAATAAAACATTTACAGTTTTCTAGGCTTTTTATGAAATGATGCGTAAAATCTTTTTCATAAAGTTTCCCGAACCAGTAAGGATCATGAAAAAAATTACGGGTGGTATCATCTAGGATTGCAAACGTAAATGGTGTTCCATCGATTATAATCTTCTTTTTTTTGCCAAAACGTAAAAAATAGTAAATAGCACCAAGATGTCTAAAAATAAATGCACAACCAGAACACTTTAAAAATTTATACAAACCTGGTTTATTCCTAATATTCTTAATAAAGTCAGTCAGACGTAGCTCGATTTTATTTTTCATTGTTTTGTTTTTGATTTTTATAATATATGAATGTTCATGTTTAGCCGTTACATTTATAACATATTCTGTTTAAGCTGTCAAAAATCCTTTTATCTGAAATACTTGTATTTTTTAAGGGTTTTATTATAATGTCAGCAGCATGGATATATTCGAAGGTATAAAAACACGAAGATCGATTAGAAAGTTTTCCTCAGAAGAAGTCTCAGCTGAGGCTATTGCCAATATTTTAGAGGCTGGTCGCTGGGCACCTTCTGGAAAGAATAACCAACCTTGGAAGTTTATGGTTTTAGCTAAAGAGAAAAAAGACGCTCTGGCTGAATTTACTAAATACTCATTTTTAGTTAAGGGTGCGAATAAATTAATCTTAATTTTTTTAGATAAAGATATATCCTACCACTACCAAAAAGATCTTTTGGCTATTGGCGCAGCCATTGAAAATATGCTTTTATGTATTCACTCACTTGGACTTGGTGCTTGCTGGATGGGGGAGATTAGAAATCAAGGCTCCGATATTATTAAGGCCTTAGGTTTGGGTGAAAATTTAGAGTTTGAGGCTGCTCTTGCTTTAGGTAAACCCAGCCTTATTTCTGGTCAGGGGCGAAGAAAAGATTTAAAGGATTTGATTATTGATGGATAAAATATGTAAATACTTTGGCGATTGTGGGGGCTGCAGTTTTCAGGATATACCCTACCCGGAACAGCTAAAAGCTAAAGAAGCTGTAGTTCGCGATTTAATGGAAGCCAACTACTCTGATCTTGAGCTTAAACCAATAAATTCCGGCAGTCAGATGTATTATCGCAATAAGATGGAATTTACTTTTTTTCAAAATTCAAAGGTAGTTTGTGGGTTTTATAGTAAGAAGGAAAAGAGAAAAGTTCTTGATTTAGAAGAGTGTATGATCTTTTCCCCTGATGCGGTACTTATACTTAAGGCGGTAAAGGATTTTGTAAACACAAGAAATTATAAGGCTTATGATAAGTTTATTTATAAAGGCTTCTTAAGGCATCTTATTATAAGGGAGACAAAATTTAGCAATGAAATAATGCTGGGTATTGTCACCACTACGGCAACCGTCTTTGATAAAGAAGCCTTTGTTAAAGTCTTGCTTAAGCTGTCCCTAAAATCAAAGATTAAATCTATCTATTGGATTAAGAATGATTCTACTTCTGATGCGGTGGTCTTTGAGGATAAGGAATTACTCTATGGAGTAGAGACTATTACTGAAAGATTAAATGGACTTTCTTTTAAAATAGGAATTGATACCTTTTTCCAGGTTAATCCTCGGATGCTGGCTGAATTTTATACAAAGCTCAAAGATCATCTTAATATATCCAGTGAGGAGAGAGTTTTAGATTTATTTTGTGGTGTTGGTTCAATTGGAATTTTTCTAGCAAAAAGCGCTAAGTATGTCTGGGGGGTTGAGCTAAGTAAGGAGATAGTAGACTTAGCCTGGGAGAATGCGAGAGATAATAATATAGATAATATTTCTTTTTTTGTATCTGATGCCAGACGTTTTCTCAATACTCAAGGGTCTTTTTATAAGGACATCGATGTTCTAGTTATTAACCCGCCGCGTTGCGGTTTATCAAAGAGAATGATCAGGGCTATCTTGCGTTTGAATCCTGAACGCATTCTTTATTCATCTTGTAATCCCAAGGCCATGTTTTCCGACTTAGACAGCCTGGCCATTAATTATACTCCTCAATTTTTTGAACCCTTTGACTTTTTCCCTCATACCCGTCATTTGGAAGTCTGCTCATTGTTGAAGAGAAAATAAGTCATATCTCCTTTAAAATCAGTCATTTATAAATAGGGCCTTTCTGATTTAAAAAAAGCTTGACTCTATCTTAAAAAATAGTAAAATTTTACTAATTTAATTTTTCTATTACCTTATTTTAGACAAATGACAGTACAAGAACTACTTACAGAACAAGCCAAAATTCGACCCCAGAGAGGAGCTGTTTTCTTTGAAGGCAAGGATATAAGCTTTTTGGAATTAAAAGAAACCTCTTTTAAATTAGCTAATTATCTCCTTTGCCGAAATCAGGACAGGGATGAAAAAATAGCTCTATATTTATCCAATATCCCCGAGACAATATTTAGTTTTCTCGGTATTTTTTCTGCTGACAAAGTCTGCATACCTTTAGATTTTATGCTTACTCAGGAAGAGATAATTACTTTTTTAAATCACAGTCAGGCAAAAGTTTTGATCACTCAAGCCAAAAATAATATTGATTTAAGTGTCGTTAAAGAAAAATGCCAAAATTTAGAAGAGATTATTATTTGCAAAGAAGAAAATCCTAACTTTACAAATTGGAATGATGCCCTTAGTGGGTCTGGTGACTTAAATCCTCAAGAAGTTTTAGATAAAGATCTTTTGGCTATATTTTATACTTCTGGCTCAACCGGGCATCCTAAAGGAGTAATGGTTAACGCCGGGCAATTAAGAAATCCAGCTTACGCTATAGATTACTTCTTAGGAGTTACTGATAAAGATGTATTTTTATGTGGAGGAGTTCCTTTTTCACATATCGGAGGGCTTGCTTATATTCTTCTCACGATTACCTTTGCTTCCAAGTTAATTCTTATGCAGCGTTTTCAGCCTTTTGAATTCTTAAAGAATGTTCAGGAGCATAAGGTAAGTATTTTTTGTATTGTCCCGGCTATGTTTGTGGCTTTGTTGTCTTTAAAGGAGTATGAAAGGTTTGATCTTTCCTCACTTCGCTATGCAGCTGTATTTGGCGCTCCTTCTTCACCGGCTCTCTTAAAACGATTTCATAAAGCTTACCCTAATGCTAAACTTTGTAATGGTTGGGGGATGACTGAAACTGCCGCTCCTAATACTTTATCTGAACCGGGAGATGAACACATTAGAAGCATTGGTAAGTTTGTTCCTGAGGTAGAGGTCAGAATAGTAGACAATCAGGGAAATAAATTAAAAGCTAATCAAAACGGAGAATTATGGATTAAGGGTGAGGCTATAATGAGCGGTTATTTTAAAGAAGAAGCCTTAACAAAAGAGGTTTTAACCGAAGATGGCTGGCTTAAGACCGGGGATGTAGCTTATTTTGATAGACAAGGTTTTTATTATATTGTCGGCAGAAAGAAAGATATGATTAAAGTTGCCGGAGAAATAGTTTTCTTAGCTGAAGTTGAGGAGAAAATTTTAAAATTCCCTAAAGTAAAAGAAGTAGCCGTAATCGGCGTTAGTGATAAATTACGGGGAGAAGTCCCTAAGGCTTACTTAGCAATTTGCGAGGGCCAGATTTTTAACGAACAGGAAATCAAGGAGTTCTTAAAAGAACACATTGCTCACTTTAAAATTCCCCACTACTTTGAAGTTTTAGAAGAACTCCCTAAGAATAGAGTAGGAAAGATCGATAAAACAAAGTTAGTCTTTAGTAAATAAACTAAATACTTAAAATAAAATCGGAGGTTTTTATTATGATGCAAAGAGACGTACATATGAATCCAAAAGAACTATTAGCTTCTTTACAATTTAAAGAAGGTGATTTTGGTGATATCGTTCTAGTCAGCGGCCAGCAACACCGGGCTCAGTTATGTTTAGAAAAAATGGAAAACCATGTAAAGAATTTTACCTTTCTTGGCTATACTTTCTGGACCGGATATTATAAAGGCATTAAAGTAACCGTTGGTAACGGAGGTTTTTATGCCCCTGATTCAGCCTTTGTGGCTGAGATTCTCTGCGCCGGAGGCATAAATACTTTTATCCGGCTCGGTTCTTGCGGTGCTTTAAGGAAAGACATAAATATCGGCGACTATGTCTTGGTAACTGATGTCTTACGCGGAGATGGAACAACCCGCTATTATGTTGACGATGATTTTGTTCCTAAAGTCAGTCCTGATGTAAATGAAGCAATTAACGAAGTTTTTAAGCAAGCCGGAACTATTCATCAAGGTGGGATTTGGACAACTGATGCTATATTTAGAGAAACAAAGGAGATAGTCAATCCTTATATCGAAAAAGGGGCTATTGCAGTTGACATGGTAACTTCGCCGTTGGTTACAATAGCTAACCTTAATAAGAGAAAAGTCGCCTCAATTTGTGCAGTTTCAGACAATCTTATTACCGGTCAAATGGGTTTTACTGACTTTAGATTTTTTCAAGCTGAAATGAAAATGACCGATCTTGCTTTTTCAGTAGTTGATGAATTAAGCAAGGTAGGAAGTAAATAATAAAGGAGAGAGGAGCAATGACCATACAGTGGGATGAAAAAGCCAAAAGTCACTTTGATTTAATAATTACGCATCTTCCGCAATTTCATAAATCTATTGCTGAACAATTAGTAAAAGAGAAATCCGAAGAATTAGCAGAAACCAGAGGATCTGAGTCTGTAGAAGAGACCGATGTTATAACAGCTTTTTTTCAGGAAGTTCCCCCAGCATTTAAAGATATGATGAAACGTCTTATGCATAAGCAGGGCATAGATTACTCTCAGTACATAAAGGATTAAAGTATTTAAAATGAAAATAGCAGTTTTAGGTTGTGGAGCAATTGGTAGTTTATTCTTAGGCTATCTTTCGGGAATGGGCCAAAAAGTAGTCGGGGTAGTTAAAGAATATCAAAAAGACGCACTACTTAACGAAGGTTTAACTATTGAAAGTAAGGAAGGTAGTGTAACTGTAAAGGTCAAAGCCGATACGGTTTTAAGAGAAAAAGTAGACTTAGCTATATTTGCTACGAAGATTAATGATTTAGAAGAGGTGATTAAAGCTAACAAGCAAGCTCTAGAAGGCGCTTTTATTCTAACTACTCAAAATGGCTTAGCTGCTGAAAATATCTTAGGAGAATATTTCCCTAAAGAAAAAATTATTACCGGTATTGTTATGTTTGGGGCAACTTTTTACCCACCGAATAAAGTTGTTCATAATTTCGGGAATAAATTAATTATCGGAGATGTTTTTTCAGATTCAGAAGAGGTAAATCAGGAAATCCTTCTTCCTCTTTCAGATGTCTTTGAAGTAGTAAAAATAAACAATATAAAAGGAGCAAAATACCTTAAATTATTTATTAACCTTAATAATTGTCTACCGGCAATAATCGGCAAGTCAATGCAGGATACCTATAGCGATTTAGAATTAGCTAAATTAGCAATCAGACTTAATCAGGAAGCTTATAGTTTAGTCGATAAGTGTAATATCCAAATACAGAGTTTACCGAACTACCCTAAAGAACGTCTCCAGGGGTTTGTATCAATGCCCCTTAACGAAGCTGCTTCGCTTTTATCTCAGACAATGGCTAATCTAAGCAAAGAGCCGCTCTACGGTTCAATTTTACAGAGCATAAAGAGAGAAAGAAGGTCGGAAATAGATTATATTAACGGGGAAGTAGTTAAATTAGCTGAAAATAATAATTTCCAGGCACCACTTAATAAAAAAATAGTTCAGATGGTGCACGCGGTCGAAGATAGAAAGGAATTTTTTAGTAAAGAAGACTTATTATCCCAAACAGAAGAGGTGATGAATTATGAAAGATAAATGCGGAGATTGTTACGTAGTAGATAGATCTAAAATCGAAACTCCATTTCCGGCGCTTAAGCTCACCGTTTTAAAGATGGAGGGAGAGTGTTATCACGGTTATGATGTGGGAGATGAGATAATTCTTGGTGATTTTACTCATCCACCTAAGCATTTTTGCCTTGGCCTTGGTCATGCACTTTTTCCGGTAATTTATGCTTTAAGTTTTGGAGCACGCTTTCCTTTTATGGACAACCAAAGATCTCTTAACGTAACTTGTCCTGACGGAGGTAAGTTAGAATTTAAAGCTGAAGTTCTAGATAAAGATGGTAAGACTGTTGAATTTATACCTAAAGACCCCGATTTTAAAGGTCCAAATCCAAAAGAAATGGAGATGGAAGTTGTCGAAGCAAAAGGTTACTGTGCTTACAAGTATAAAGTCGGTGATAAGTGGGATGTCCACGGTCTAAAATGTATAGAAGGGTTCTGTGGTGCTGCCTGGCACACTGCTTTTCCAGCACTTTTTGCTTTAAATTTTGGGGCAAAATTCTTTTTTATGAAAGATCCTGATTCAATTGATACTGTAACTTGTCCCGATGGGGGAAGTATTGTTTTTAAAGTTTCCAGAAAAAAGTAGTTAACTTAAGATAACTAAACTATTGATTAAAGAAGGGAGTTATAAGAATGCGCAGAGTAGTTATAACAGGTATAGGAATTATTTCAGGGTCGGGCGAAGATAAAAATGAATTTTATGATAATCTCATCTCGGGAAGATCCAGTATAGAACGGGTTGAGAATTTTGATGTTAGTTTATTTGTTTCAAAAATTGCTTCCCAGGATTTAAAATTTGACCCCTTAAAATTCGGCATTAGCGAACATAAACGTATGGATAGGTACGTCCAGTTTGGTATCGCTGCGGCCAAGCAAGCTGTAGAAGATGCAAAGATTAATTTTCGTGAACTAGATCAAAGAAAATGTGGTGTTATCTTAGCTAATGCTATTTGTGGAACAAGGTTTATGGAAGAAGAGTTTTTATTGGTGACTGATTGGGGTAAGAACCCCATTGATCCCAGAAAGGGAAGGCCCTATCTTTATGATGCTGCTACTTTTAATACCCCTAGCGGAGAGATTTCAGCAATTTATGAAACTCAAGGAATAAACTGTACAGTTTCGACTGGATGTACTGCCGGAACAGATTCACTTGGCTTTGCTTATGAATTAATACGCGAAGGCCGACAGGATGTTGTTATTGCCGGGGCATCAGAAGCACCGGTAACTCCGATAACTTTTGGCTCTTTTGACGTGGTAAATGTTCTGGCAAAAAATAATGACGAACCCCATAAAGCTTCCCGGCCATTTGATAATAAGCGTAATGGTTTTGTAATTTCTGAGGCTGCCGGTATTCTTATTTTGGAAGAATTAGAGCACGCTAAAAAAAGAGGTGCACAAATATATGCTGAGATATTAGGTTTTGGCACTAGTTGCAATGCTTACCATATGACTGATCTACCGGAAAACGGTGAACCGATGGCGCGCTGTATGGAAGATGCTATAAGTGAGGCCGGGATTAAAAAAGAAGATATTACCTATATAAATGCTCATGGTTCATCAACCAGGCAAAATGATGCTTTTGAAACTGACGCTTATAAACAAGTTTTTGGTGAGTTAGCCTATAAAATTCCCATTAGTTCAATTAAGTCAATGATTGGCCATCCCTTGGCTGCGGCTAATGCTGCTGAGAGTGTCCTTTGTTGTATGATTTTTAAAAACGGCTACCTACCGCCAACAATAAATCAAGAAGAACCAGATCCCCGATGTGATTTAGATTATATACCTAATACTAAGAGAGAACACACACCGGAATATATTTTAAAAACAAGTAGTGGATTTTCCGGTATACATTCATCAATTATTTTTAAACGATGGAAATAAATAAAGTTAGGAGTAAGAAATGGCAGAACGTATAGCGATTACAGGCATGGGAGTTGTTTCACCCTGTGGCTTAAAAAAAGAGACATTTTGGGCAAACTTAAAAAGGGGAGAGTCTTTTGTTGATGAAGTAACTCGTTTTGACGCTTCTACTTATCCTTCTCGAATTGCCGGACAAGTTCATGAATTGGATCACTACTCGCATCTTTCGTCAAGATTGATCAAGAAAATTGATGTTTTTTCCCATATGGCTCTGGTAGCCACTGAACAGGCCCTCAAAGATTCAGGTATTGACCTTGAAAATACTGATAAAAATAAAGTAGGCGTTTTTATGGGTAATGCCCTTGGTGGCTGGCTCTTTGCCGAGACTGAATTGCGCGATCTTTATTTAGAGGGCAGAGAAGGCATTTCTCCTTATATGGCTTCAGCCTGGTTTCCGGCAGCATCTCAGGGGCAAGTTACGATTTATTATGGTTTTAAAGGTTACAGCAAAACTATTGTAGCTGATAAAGCTTCCAGCGCTCTTGCTCTTTGGTATGCTTCAAGAACAATCGCTGACGGTAAGAATGAGTATGTTGTTGCCGGAGGAATGGAAGCGCCAATTACCCCTTACGCTCTATTATGTATAAATTCTCGGGGAGGGCTGTCAAAAAATAACTTAAATCCGTCCCGAGCCTATAAACCTTATGATTTATATCGCGATGGCTTTGCTGTTGGCGAGGGTTCAGGCATGGTAGTTTTAGAAAAAGAATCACACGCTCAAAGAAGAAATGCTCCTATTTATGGATTTATTAAAGGTGTGGGTTTTTCCTCAGATGGCTATCATTACAGTCAATACAGGCCTGATTCCAGTAGTCTAGAGTATGCTATTGAAGATTGTTTAGCCCAAGCCCGCTGGAATAAGCGCAATGTCCATTATATTTGTTTAGATGCTGAAGCTTCAGAAATGGGTGATTATCTTGAAACTCAAGCGATAAAGAATGTTTTTGGTAAACAAATTGAAACCATATCTATGAGTGCGCCTAAAAGTATGTTTGGTAATTTATTAGGTGCTCAAACCGCTTTAGATTTAATTGCCACTATTTTTTCCATGAAGCACTCAACAGTCTTGCCGACAATTAACTACGAGATGACTGATCCTAATTGTGATCTTGATTATACTCCCAATAAAGCAAAAGAACGGAAAATAAAGAAGGCTTTGATTATAGCCCGCGGCCGGGGTGGTATTAATGTTGTCTTGGCAATAGAAAAGGAGTAATTAAATATAAACGGAGGAGAACATGGCATTAAAAGAAGAAGTCATTAATTTAATTTGTACAACTTTGGAAGTAAAAGAGGGCGAGGTTAAGGAAGATGAGAAACTCTACGATTCAATTGGTGTTGATTCAACTGAAGTGGTTGAACTGGTAGTAGCTTTAAAAAAGCAATTCCAAGTACCGCTTGAGACTAACGATGTAACTAAATTTTCTACACCTCTAGAAATAGTTGAAACTATTGAGAAAAAGAAGTAATAAGAGTTAACTAAGAAGCCAAGTATGAATATTATTGATTTAAGCTTACCGATTGATGATACTGCTTTTGAAGTGCATGATTTAAAAATTGACCGCACTTCCCATAAAGAAGGAGTCAATAAACTCAATAAAGTTCTTATGTCCAGAACCCCTGATGGTAAAGCCAGTTATGAAAAGGGCGAGCGGATGATAAAAAAAGAAGATCTTCCTGATGAGGAATTTCTGTCTTTAGAGATGGTTTACTCATCAGTGCACAGCGGAACCCACCTTGATTATTCATTTCATTATGGAAGTAAGTCTGAAGGCAGAGCTTCTAAGACTGCTGATGAGATACCACTTGAGTGGTGCTTTAATGACGGCATAAAGCTTAATTTAACTCATAAAAAAGCTGATGAAGTAATTACTGGAGAAGACATTGAAGAAGCTTTAAAAAATATCAATTATCAATTAAAACCGTTTGATATAGTTCTTTTATATACTGGTTCTGATAAACTTTTTGGCGGGCCGGAATATTTTTCTGATTATCCCGGAGTTGATGAATCGGCAATCACATACCTTCTTAATAAAGGTATAAGAATATTTGGTGTCGATACTATGGGTATTGATCGACCCTATAAGTTTATGATGAAGGATTTCCAAGAATCTAAAGACCCCAAGCATCTCTGGCCATCTCATTTTTTTGGCAGGAAGAGAGAATTTATTCATATAGAACGTCTGGCTAATTTGGAGGTCTTACCTGATTTTGGTTTTAAAGTTATTTGTTTCCCGGTACGCATTCGCAAAACAGGTGCAGCTTGGAGTAGAGTGGTAGCTATTCTAAATAGCGATAGTTCTAAGGCAAATTAAAGGAGGTATATATGGCACATACAGTAAATTCAGTAGTTATCAATGCTTCTTACGATAAAGTTTTTGATTTAAGTAATGATATTAATCGCTGGAATGAGTATTTTGATGAGTATATTGGTTCTGAAGTGACAGAGACCAAGGGCAATAGATTAGTGTTTAAGCTATCTCATAAGAATGGAATGAGCTGGACATCATATCGTCTACTCTTTAAAGAAGATAAATTTGCTTATGCCTGCCGGGTTGAGCCAATGTTTCCTTTTCAGTTCATGAAAATTATCTGGCTTTATCGTGAGGTTGAAGGCGGAATAGAGATGACTTGGATTCAGGATTTTAAAATGGATGCAAAAGCAAAATATACTGACAGTCAAGTTGAGGAGCTAATTAACAAGCATTCCCAGGATAATCTTAAGAGATTCAAAGAGATAATTGAAAACGAAGCAAAAGTTAATGCCTAGATCTAGTTTTTTCATCGTAAGTTTAATGTTCTTTACAGTTTCTTTTGGTGTGGCAGCAATGGCAGCCTTGATTCCTTCAATTGCCGTTCATTTTGGGGTTGCCCAAAACTATACCCTAAAATTGACCTGGCTTTATATGCTGCCTTATGGATTGATTGCCCTTATCTGGGCTCCAATATCGAGGATGTTCACCATCAGAAGAATCTTTCTTTTTACTTCTTTTGGTTTCTTTGTTTCTACGCTCTTTTTTAGTTTATCGGAAAATATTCATCAGGCCTTTGTATTTCGTTTTTTAATGGGTTGTTTTGGCTGTAGTTTTGTGCCCTTGTCATTGATTACTATTGCTAAGACAGTCTCCCCTAAGAAAAAATCAAAATACATCGGTACGTTCTTTGGCATAAGTTATATCTCTACTTTTGTGAGTGTTTTTTTAAGTGGTTTCATGCCCTGGCAATGGCTTTACCGGATACCGGCAATTTTAAGTCTGCTAGCTTTTGCTTTGGTGTTGTGGCGTTTGCATGATTTTGATTTTCGCCAGGCGAAGTTTAAAATCAATTATTTTAAGGCAATAAAAGATAAAAAAGCCTTACGCTTTTTTTTAGTAATCATGTTGGCGAGTTCTCTTTATCATAGTGTTCAGCAGCGTTTGGGCATGTATTTAAGCCAGACCTTTGATTTAAGGCAGTTGGTAATAAGTACAATTTTTACTGTATCAACATTGTGCGCAATTGCTTCTGAGTTTCTAGGGGGATTTTTAGGCTCAAAGCTTGGGAATATAAAAATTACCCGTATCGGTTTTATTATGATGAGTCTTTTTGTTCTTTCTCTTCTTTTTGTTAAAGAGCATGAATTTCTCTTCTTTGTAATTGTGCTCTGGGGTGCTGGTTGGGCTCTTACCCATGTAGGTTTGTCCACCCATCTTACCCATTTCCCCGATAATATTCAGCGGGAAGCCTCAAGTTTAAATAGCTCGTTTCGTTTTACTTTTGGCTGGCTAGGTGTTGTCCTGGGAGGTTTTTTTGTTGGGCTAATAGGTTTTAAAGCCTTTTTTATCTTAGTTGCTCTGAGTATTTTTATACTAGGATTTAATATGAATAAAATAATCGCCGAAGAGGCAAATGTTTCCTAAAAATAATTTTATTGAAAAGGAGTGTGTTATGGCTAATTTAGAAGGAAAAGTATGTATAGTAACCGGTGCCTCTGGCGGCATAGGAAAAGTACTAGTTGAAAAACTTTCATCACTAGGTGCGACCCTTGTCTTGGCAGCCAGGAGACTGGAAGTTTTAGAAGAACTAAAAGAGGCTTTGCCGAAAAAGAGTAAGGTTTTATGCATGAAGTGCGATGTGACTAAACAGGAGGATTTAGAAAATTTAGTAAACTACACTCTAAAAACCTATAAAAAAATAGATGTTTTAATTAATGGTGCCGGCGTTTCCAGCCAGCATCCTTTCTGGGAGCAGCCTTTAGAAGATATAGGAAAAATAATGTCGACCAATTACTACAGCTATGTGATGTTGTCACGACTTGTAGTTGGTCCGATGAAAAAAGCTAATGATGGTCACATAATTAACATTACCAGCGGTTCAGTTATGGTTGATCCGCCACCAAGGAATTTTATTGTTTATACTTCCTTAAAAGTTGCCTTACGGGCTTTTGCCAAAGGACTATTTTGGGAAATGCGTGATTTTGGTATTAAAGTTACTTCTATTTTTCCGGGAGTTACCCGTACACCCTTAACCGGTAAATTAAAAAATATCTGCGAAGAAAGGCTAATGGAGCCAGAAGCAGTTGCCGATACAGTAGTATTTGCTTTAACTCAAGGCCAGACCGCTTGTCCTTTGGAGCTAGCTGTTATAAATCAGCAGACACCATGGACAAAGCCGGTGATTCCTTTTAAACAGGAACACCCAGAAGAGTCTAAGATTAAAAAGTAAAATTAAAAAAAGGAGGCTTAAGATGAAACTTTTATGCGTAATGCCAAAAATTGGTGCCTGGGCAACTCATGGTAAACATGTTGCTCCTAATCAATTATATGCTCAATGGGGTGCTTATATCAGAGAAAAAGGTCATGCTGATGTAGAAGTATTAGATTGCACAATTGCAGATATTCCTTTAGATCAGATTGCCGAGAAAGTGAAAGAAAGAAAACCTGATGCAATTCTGATGGGTGACATGATTCACTGTTCAGTCGGTTTTGGCGTAATCTGGCACTTTAATGAAGCCGCTTCCCGGATAAAACAGGCAATCCCTAATGTAAAAATTATTATGGGTGGTCTATGGTACTCTTCAATGCCGCTTCAAACTCTAGAGGACCATCCTTCAGTTGACTATGTAGTTATGGGCGAAGAAGAATCAGTTGGTGAGTTAATTGAAAAGCTTGCTAGTGGTTCAGAGATTAAGAATATTGCTGGTGTTGCTAGTCGAGTTGAGGGAAAACCTACTATGGGGCCTCACAGGTCTTTGTTAGTTGATTTAGATCAACTGCCTCTTCCAGCTTATGACTTGTTCCCTATGGACCAATACGTTGGCCATACTCATTGGAAACCCTTTGTTGAGATGATGACTTCTCGTGGTTGTCCTTCGGCTTGCACTTTTTGCTATGAGTGGGATCAGTATGATCCCAGGCACCCCGAAGATTTTTTAACTTGGCGGGCAAAATCACCTGAAAGAGTTATTGAAGAGTTAGAACTTCTGCACCATAAGTTTGGCACTAAGGTTGTAGTTATCCAAGATGATAACTTTAATGTTGTTCCTGATAGGGTGGAGGCTTTCTGTAAGTTAAAGAAGAAAGCCAACAACCCAATTAAATGGGCTGCTTTGGGAAGAGCTGTGGATTGGGTTAATTGTGAGAAGATCTTACCTTTAATGAAGGAAACTGTCCTGTTTATGGGTGTTTTTGGAATCGAGGTAACTACTCCTGAGGAGTTAAAGAAGATCGCTAAAGGTATAACCATCGATCAGATTAAAAAAACAATTGATATTTTAAGAGCAAATGACGTGGCTATTGTTGCTGATATTATGATTGGCTTTGATTATGACAGCGAACAAATAATTAAGCAGCGACATGAATTTACCGATCAGGTTGATCCAGATATTTTATGGGTTGGCTATGTTACTCCGGCACCTAATTCACCAATGTGGAGAACCGGCTTAAAGAAAGGCTGGATTGACTATAAAAAAATCGATTTTCTTAAATGGGATTTCTTACACCCGGTCACACCTACTGACCATCTAACAATTGAAGACTTAGGAAGATTAGGTTCTTGGTCGATGAGAGAATTTTTCTCAAAACCAGGACGAATACATAGGATTATGACGAGTAACTTCGATCCTCTTGCGAAATTATGCTTTCAAGATGTTATGCAGGGAGTTAGTAAGTGGGAAGAAGGCGCTGTTAAAGGCGAATCTCATATATAATCTATAATCTTATTAGCCTGCAGTCTAAGTTTTCTTAGATTGCAGGCTATTTATTCTTATAACCATGTTATGCGATTCTCACATTCATTTTATTCCTAAAGAGTTATCAATTCATACTGCTTTTTATAAAGGCATATGGACTGATAAAGATAAACTCTCTGCATATCTTGACAGCCAAGATATAGCCAAAGCTCTTCTTGTCTATCCTTCTACTGATGCCCATCTTAAGTTGGGCATCTTTTCGCGGGTCTGTGAAATATATAACTCTGAACTGGAAAAAATTATTAAGGAAAATCCTAAGATAATCGGCGCCGGCATTCTTGATTTAGATAACCTTAAAACTATTGGCTCACAAATTAATTCCTTAAAAGAAAAAGGCTTTGGAGCGCTTAGTATTGCTTCAAGCCATAAGGGCAGGTTTTTGGTTAAAGAGTTAGAGCCTTTATTTAAGGCCGCCGAAGATAATGACTTACCTATTTTTGTTCATCCCCAAACTATAAACCCAATTGGCTTTGAGCGCATAAAAGACCCCCTACTCATGCCTGTATTAGAATACAGCTTTGACTCATCAATGTTTATGGGGCTTTTAATGATGGAGGAAATTCTTGATAATTTTAAAGTAAAGTTTATTTTTTCTTCCCTAGGCGGAGTTATGCCTTTATTAAAAGACCGCTTTGATAGGGTTTATCAGATGTTAAGAAGCAGAAAAATAGTAAAAGACTTAAAAAAACTACCAAGCCAAATTTTAAAAAATGTCTATGTAGATACTTCCGGAGCTTCTTTGAAAAATATTGAACTTGCTATTGATTTATTTGGCGAAGATAAATTGCTCTGGGGATCTGATTACCCGGTTTGCGGCGATATCAATAGTAACCTAAAAATGCTGGATAGTCTTGGCCAAGAATTAAAAGAAAAAATCACAACTAAAAATTTTACCAGTATTTTCTCAAATTAATACTAAACATGAAAGTATATTGTAACGGCGAAATAATAGATAAAGATAAAGTATCTGAAGTCTTTGAGCCGGGATTTCTTTTTGGCTGGGGCGTGTTTGAACCTTTCCGTGTTTATGGTGATAATATTACTTTTCTCTCTGAACATATAAATCGCTTGAACATGGGTCTTGAAATATTAGGCATTGAAGCAATAGAAATCGACTGGGAAAAATCTATCCGGGAGCTAATCTCAACCAACAGCATAAAGGATGCCTACATACGAATAACTGCTTATAAAAAGCGAAAAGGAACCGGTATCTTAATTTATGCCGATAGTTTTGGTTATTATACACAGGAGGTTTTTGAAAAAGGATTTAGTACTCTTATTTCATCCTATCTTAGAAATATTGACGAAGTTGCATCGCAGGTAAAATCATTAAGCTACTTACAAAATCGCCTCTCATGGTTTCAGGCGCAAAAAGCTAAAAAGGATGAGGCTTTGATATTAAATGAGAAAGGTGATTTAGTCGGTGGCTCAAGGAGCAATTTATTTTTAATCAAGGATGAAAGGCTTATTACTCCCAATATAGAGTCTGGTGTTTTCGAAGGAATTACTAGAAAGGTAGTCTTAAGTATAGCTGAAGAGATGAATTTAGAAATCGAAGAAAGAGAGATCTCCTTAGAAGATTTAGCAACCGCAAATGAGGCTTTTATTACCAGCGCTTTGCTTGAAACTATGCCCTTGGTTGAGTGTGAGGATGAACCAATTGGTAGTGGTAAGCCAGGCAAGATAACTTTAGAGATTCTTTCTGAGTATAGAAAGATTGTAAAACCTTGAAAGGTTGCGTAGTTCGCCTGCCTGCTTTTGTGTTTTTGTCACTCGCAACAACCTCCTTTTTACCATTACAAGGTTTGTTACTAAAACTGTGAAGAACTACACTATTGGTAGGGGTCAGGCGGATTGAGTTGTTATCTGTTTTTTCTTACGAAAAGGTATTATTATACAAAGAATAATAATTAGCAAATATTCAATTAATATATATATAATTTATTTTTCTACACGCTTTCCCTTCTACTAGCCAGTTTTCTGGTGTAGGCCCAAACCAAACACTTGGCGTAGGGATGGTAGGGTCTATTGTTTCATGAATTTCATTACAACCTATTTTTGATATATCAACTCACCCTTTAGTTTTGTGCCTGGAAATGTAATCAGGCTCTTCCTTCCAAGGATTTTCCCAAGGGTTAACATTTGGAGATTTATAATAATATTTGAACAAAACAGGAGGATATAAAGAAACTAAAATCATCAGAAGGAATATAATCCGAATTTTCTTTATTATTGTTTTTTTATCCATGTTTATTCAGATAACGTTTGAAATCAGCGGCGTTTTTGCGCAGCAAAAACGTCCGCTGCATTGAATTGTTATCCGGTTTTTATTTTTACTTCTCCTTCGACATAACGATGTATTAATCCAGAAATAAGTGTTTGATATGGGATGCCCATCTCCATTGCTTTTTTCTGAATCCCAATTAAATCATGGTCGTAAAGCCTAATTGTAATGCGTCTATCTTTTTTAAACGTGTTGTCAGCTGCTGTTTTAATGGCATCTATTTCTTTTTTAGATGGAATAGAAAGCTGCATTTTGCCACTCTCAAGAGCATCAATAATGTGTTTTTCTTCTTTATCATATTTCATATTAGTCCTCCTGTTTTTCTTTATACATTTTAGTTGCCTTCCTGCTTGGAATAATTGTTTTTAAAAAAGTATAGTCTTTTTCGATAACATGGGGCACTAAATAGACATAACCCTCAACAATAACAAAATATATTTTTTGTTTGGGGTAATTCTTCTGATCTGGATGATTGGCGATTTTCCATACATCGCCTTGAGATAAGTGGAAGATTACTTGCTCGAAAGATATATTTCTTTCTTTTTTCAACCACTCATTCTTGGTAGAATCCCACTCGTATCTCATGGTTTAAGTGTACATCATTTGTACGTACATGTCAAGGATATTTTTTATTTATTTTTACGGATAACACAAAAATCAGCGGCCTTGCCGAGGACCGTTAGGGCCGAGGTAAGGCCGCTGGATTGCTTTGTTAGACAGCAATTTTATTTATTTCTATTTTGAAATCATTAAATACTTCTAGAATATTGTCTGTGAGCTTTTCTAATCTTTTAGGGTTTAAATTGAAGGCGTAGCCATGTGCGGTAAAATGCCTAAAGCTTAAATATTTTTTAATATCATTCGCTAGGCTTTCGGAAAGAATACTTTCTTGCAATGCAGAAAGAATAAGATTTTGATGCCAAGATGGGCCATCAGGCAGTTTAATTGATTTCTTTTGAAGAACTTGCTTTAATATGTTTTCGATTCCGTTATAAAAGTTATTTAGCAACGTTGCGACGCCGGCAAGTTCTAGTTTAGATAATTGAGCCAGTGGTTTTTTAGGTAAAGTGATAAGCGTTCTTTCTATTGCTTCATATTCTGCTTCGATACGTTCTCTATAATCAGCCATAAATCACTACCCCATCTTTTTTAACTAAAGTCACAAATTTTGACGTTTCGGAAAGGTCAATTACATCAATGGGCTTAGATAATTTGAGTAGCAGATCTCCATAATAATCAAAGAAATCACGAGGATGAATCCCTTCTATGGCAATATCGATATCACGGCTTTTCTTTGCGGGATCTAGGCTTGATCCGAACAATAATACCCGTTTTATATGGTATTTTTCCGATATCTCTCGAATTGTTTTTTTATCTTTTTCTGTAATCATGGATAAATTATACCATTTATTGCAATGATTATCTATTTTTTTCTGTCTAACATATATTAGACATTTATGGTGCTGTTTTAAATATCACTTTTAAAATTGTTCCTGTCATAGTAGCAACAAGCAAACCGATAATGACAGCCAAAAACCAAGACATATGATAGGTATTAAAACTGGTTATTCCTGCTCCAAAACCTAACAAAATGCCGATTCTTGTGCAAGCATGCCCTACTAATATATTTGATTGTTTAGGAGGAATAGTTTTTAGTTCTTCTTTTGCCGCAGGAGTAGTTAGTGGCCCCTTTGCAAGGTCAGCGGCTGATTGTAAAGGATGGAGATTACCGCCTATGATACCAAGATAAAATAGACCCATTATACCCGCAGCTAATAAAAACCAAAATTTATTTATTCCAAAGATTATGACCAATAAAATAAGAATTAGTTGTGCAGGACGAAGAATAGATATTTCAAATTTTTTTATTTTTTCTTTCATTATATTATGTCTAACACAAAAATCAGCGGCCAGCCGAGCTCCCGAACTCAATAAACGGCGAGGATGGTCCGCTGGATTGTCTTGTTAGATGGTTTTATTTTTTCTTTAATTTTAGGCCTTGATAAACTTTTTTCCGATGTTCTAAATTTATAACCATTATGACTAATTCATTTTTTATAATTTGGTAAATTATTCGTAGATTTCCGACTCGTTGTGATCGGAGGCCTTTCAAGGTTCCATGTAAGGGTTTGCCTAATAAAGGATCAGGGGCTATTTCTTCTTCGAGTATTTTTGCGATTTCTTTTTTTGCTTTAGAAGGTAGAGATTCGAATTGTTTTTTTGAAGTACGAGTAAAACAAATAGAGTAGATGTTGTAGCGACTCATTTCTTTTGTTTTCTTCCAACAACATTTTCAAAGGAATAAATAGCGCCTTTTTTGAGATCTTTCAGGGACTCAGCAATTGCAAGTGAAACTTTGCTATTTTTTAAAATGTCTAAAGTTTCTAAAAGTCCCTCGTAATCTTCGCTTCCCAGCAGGACAGCTGAATCTTCGCCACGATGTGTAATTAAATAAGTCTGCCCTAATTCGTGGGCTTTTCTTACCATTGCTATAAAGTGCGCCTTAGCGTTGCTTGTAGTAGTCGTTGTTAAAGTAGCCATTTTTCCCCTCCTTTAATGGTCAATTCAATTGACCGGTCAGTTTATCTGACCATATTAAATATACCATATTTTAGAGGTTTTTGTCAAATTATTATTTTTACTTCTAACATTCGAGCTCAGCTGCCAAAAACGCCAGTTTTTGGTCAGCTGGAGCGAGTT
>CAJXAF010000004.1 GCA_913050175.1 uncultured bacterium | reverse complement strand
CCCAGGCTTTATTCGGTAATCCCGATATCTTACTCTTGGATGAGCCAACTAACCATTTGGATATCAGAACAAGTATGTGGCTGGAGGAGTTCTTAACTGAGTTTGAGAATACTGCTATTGTGGTTTCCCATGATCGACATTTTTTGGATAAGGTCTGTACTTATATAGCTGATATTGATTTTGACAAGATAGAGCTTTATCCGGGAAATTTTAGTTTCTGGTCCCAATCAAGCCAGCTGGCCTTAAAACAGCGCAGCGAATCTAATAAAAAAATCGAAGTCAAACGTAAAGAGCTTAAGGAGTTTATCGCCCGCTTTAGTGCTAATGCTTCTAAATCAAAGCAGGCTACCAGCCGCAAAAAGATGTTAGAGAATCTTACCTTAGAGGATATCAAGCCATCCTCACGTAAATATCCCTATATTAATTTTGAACAGGAAAACGAAGCCGGAAATGATTTATTGGATATTAATAATTTAATCATATCCCTAGACAATAAAGTTTTGCTTAAAGATCTAAACATTAGAGCAGAGAAAGGCGAAAAGATTGCTTTTGTCGGCCCCAATAATTTAATTAAGACGGCTTTATTTGAGGTCTTAGCGGGGAAAAACCAGGCTGAGAAGGGAAGCTTTAAATGGGGCATATCAACTAAGAGGGCATATTACCCCAAGGATAATACAGAATTTTTTAATACCAATTCAAGTATCTTAGAATGGCTTCGCCAGTATAGCGCTAACAGCGATGAAAATTTTATCCGGGGATTCCTCGGGCGTATGCTCTTTAGCGGAGAAGATGTATTCAAGCCGGTCAATGTTCTTTCCGGAGGGGAGAGAGTTAGGTGTATGCTTTCCCGGATGATGCTTATGCAGCCAAATACTTTGATTCTTGATGAGCCGACTAACCACTTGGATTTAGAATCAATCTATGCTTTAAATGACGGCTTAGAAAGGTATAAAGGAACTATTCTTTTTTCTTCTCACGATCATCAGCTTGTCCAAACCGTAGCTACTCGTATTATTGAGATCACGCCAAAGGGTTCTATTGACCGTATAGACATTAGTTTCGATGAGTATCTGGCTGATGAAGCTATTAAAAATCAACGTCAGCTTTTATACGTTTAATTATTTAGGGATATTTTTTAACTGAAGGAAGTCTTCTTTTAGAGTTGCCATTTTATTGCGGTCGTAAGTTACTACGGCCGGGTGTAATAAAGGCATGATTTTTATCTTTCCGTAAGAAACCGGGGCAATAAAAATATTTCCGTGTATTTTCGTTATCCCCTGGACTTTTGCTCCCAAGCCAAACTTTTTCATGGTATAGGAAGCGGCAAAGTTGCCTAGACAACAGAGGAGGCTCGGTTTTATAATTTCAATTTGCCGGTCAAGGTAAGGCGTACAGGTTTGGATTTCGGTCTCATGGGGATTGCGGTTGTTTTGGGGACGGCATTTTAAGATGTTACAGATAAAAACTTCTTGGCGTTTTAAATTAGCTATTGCCAAAAGCTCATCAAGTACTCCCCCGGCTTTGCCGCAAAAGGGGCGGCCTTGACTGTCTTCGGTTGCTCCCGGAGCCTCACCGACAAACATAACTCTAGAGTTAAAGCTTCCTTCACCGGGAACGGAATTTAAACGGCTGTTGCCTAAGGAACATTTGCGGCAGGCATCAATTTCAGCGTTAAGAGTTTGAATTTCTTCGGAAGGCATAATAGGACTGTATCATGTTAAGGCAGGCTAGGCAAGTATTAAAACAGCTTGTTTAGGCATAGGGCTAGTATGGGGTCCACTTATGCTCAACTGGTTCGATTTTCAAGAGATCTTTTTGTAGATCTAAAATTATAAATGATCTCAAATTCTGTAATTGTTCTTCTTCATCATATATCAAAATCACCTGGGCGTCGTTTTCTGAAGTTTCCCATCTGCCCCATTTAAAGTAATGTCCGTCGTCAGGACTTAAAACATACCACTTACAGTAACCATCTTCTCTAAAAATATAGTGATCACGGAACCTACTCGGGGGGAATTCATAGCTTTCTAGTCGATATATATAGATAAAATCGGTTGATGTTTCCTCTTCATAAGAACGACGCCAAGACTGGTATAAATACTGGTGATTCTTAGGAAGCCCAGCGCCGTTTGCTATTTTTGAGCATGGGGTAGTTAGAGCAACTAGTAAAATGAGGAAATGTATTTTCTTGAAAGTCTTACTCATAAGTATAGGTTAAATATACCTCTAAGTTCTAAAATGGTCAATTTCAAAAAACTACACCCAAAAAATCCAGTTATTAAATATCCTCTTAGGGATAATCATCGCTATGATATAATTTTAATAACCTTAGCCGGGGTTAATTCAACTAATTGCTTTTGTGCGGTGTCTTCGATAACTTTAAAAGTGAAAGTTCTAAGGAGCAGAGACAGTGTGGAGACGTAGTTCAAAGTTAGTTACAAATAAAATTATAATTGTATTTGCCATTATATCGATATTAGTTATTTCCGGTTGTGCAATATCAAGAAATACGGCTTTAATGAAGAAAATAGAACCCTTTGCTCAATTAGCAGATGGTAAGTATATTGGCAACAATAGCAATGTTATCTGCAAGGTAAAGTTGGAAGTTACTCTCAAAGGTGGCAGAATTGACGATATAAGGGTAATAAACAAATTCTATACTTATCCAATCGCGGCTATCGCTTATAATAAAATTCCTCAGAGAATCATTTATGAACAGTCTTTGGATGTAGATGCTATAACCGCCGCTACGATAAGCACCAATAATATAAAAGCAGCTGTTTTAGATGCTTTAAATAAGGCGAGAAAGTAGATTAATCCTCTTCGTATTTTACTTTTAGCTGTTCTACCACACCGGCATCGGCTAAAGTAGTTACACTGCCCAAAGTGCGTCCACTGGCAATGTCACGTAAGAGTCGGCGCATAATTTTTCCTGAACGAGTTTTTGGTAAATCTTGCGAGAAAATAATTTTTTCAGGGATAGCAAAGCGACCAATCTTCTTACCAATCCAATCTTTTAACTCGGAAGCTAAATCATCTGTGGCTTTGACACTGTCTTTTAAACTAATAAAGCCAATTAAACATTGGCCTTTTAAATCATGATCAATGCCGATAACTGCTGATTCGGCTACTTTTTTGTGCTCAACAAATATACTTTCAAGTTCGGCCGTGCCAATGCGATGACCGGAGACGTTTACAACATCGTCAATCCTTCCCAGAATCCAGAAGTAGCCATCTTTATCTTTCTTGGCTCCATCACCGGGAAAGTACTTATTAGGCCATTTAGACCAGTAAGTCTCTTTGTATCTCTCTGAGTCTCCATAAATTCCCCGGAGCATTCCCGGCCAGGGTTTAGAAATAGCAAGTATTCCTGCTTCGGTATCTTTACCTTCCTCAGAGACAACTTCTGCTTCAATGCCAAAAAAAGGTAAAGTTGCACTTCCTGGTTTAAGCGGAGTGCAACCAGGCAGAGGAGTAATCATGATTCCACCGGTTTCTGTCTGCCACCAGGTATCTACAATCGGACACTTCTCTTTGCCGATTATTTGATGGTACCACATCCAAGCTTCGGGATTAATTGATTCGCCAACTGTTCCCAAGAGACGCAAGGATGAAAGATTATATTTGTTAGGCCAGTTATCTCCCCATTTCATAAAGGCTCTAATAGCAGTTGGAGCTGTATAAAATATACTTATGGAGTAATCTTCGATAATTTTCCATAAACGACCTTTGTCGGGATAATTGGGTGCACCTTCATACATGAAGACAGTAGCACCATTTAAAAGCGGGCCGTAAACAATGTAACTATGACCGGTAATCCAGCCAATATCAGCAGTACACCAGTATATATCTTCCGGTTTTAGGTCAAATACATATTTTGTTGTAAGGTAGGTATAGGTCATGTATCCACCAATGGTATGGATTACCCCTTTGGGTTTTCCGGTAGTACCACTGGTATATAAGAGAAAAAGCATATCTTCGCTATCCATTTCTTCAGCTTGACACTCCCCGGAAACTCCATCTATTAGGCGATGATACCAATGATCTCTACCTTCTTTGATATGACAAGGGAAGGGGTCGCTATGGCTTCTTTTTACTACAATAATGTGTTTTATTGAGGGGCAATCCTTTACAGCTTCATCAACAATATTTTTTAGAGGCAGGATGTTTCCTTTTCGCCAACCGCCGTCGGAAGTAATTACAAGTTTTGCCTCACAGTCATGGATCCGGTCACGAATCGATTCAGAGGAGAAGCCGGCAAATATAACAGAGTGGATAGCTCCAATCCGGGCACAGGCAAGCAGACTAATGGCAAGCTCGGGAATCATTGGTAGATAGATTGCAACTCTGTCGCCTCGCTGAATACCAAGATTTTTCAAAGCGTTGGCAAACCGATTTACTTCCCGAAACAATTGATTATATGTTAGAGTTCGTTGATCTCCTAACTCTCCTTCCCAGATGAGGGCAGCTTTATTACGAGTGGCATCATCTAGGTGGCGGTCTAAACAATTATAAGAAATATTAGTCTTACCATTGACAAACCACTTATAAAAAGGGGCTTGGTTTTCATCAAGAACACTATCCCATTTTTTAAACCAAGTAAGTTCACTGGCAATTGATTCCCAAAAACCGAGGTTATCTTTGATACTTTTTTTATAAAGACTTTCATACTCTTGCATAGAGGATATGTGGGCTTTGGCTTGAAAGGACTCAGAGGGTTTAAACATCCGGTTTTCGCTTAAGACTGTTTCAATTTTTTTTGATTTTTGATCCATATTTCCTTACCTCCTTTATAGGTCTTTATGTATATGCGAAATAATAGCATCACCTTATCCATAAGTCAATTGCAAAGAATAGACTATTTTAGCTGGTTTTAGGTTTGACCTCAACCAGGGAAATAAACACTTAAAACACCCCCAGCCTTAAAAGTTGATTTAATCCAAAAGATTGCTATAATATCTTCACTTTAAGTTTACTCAATCATTTTTTAATGAAAATAATAACTGAAACAATAACTTTAGATGAGATTAAGCAGATGGCTTCTGCTTTGTTTGGAGATTTAGTGAAAGCTGTAGTTGACGTCGATAAAGAGCTGATTGCTATTAATGCTGAGCTACATTCTGATCTGGAAGCTTTACTTATTGAGAATGGTTCCAAGCAAGAAAGCCTGTGGGGAGTTAATTTTTATCCAGACGAGCAGGATGATGGATTTGTTGAATTTGATTCTATGATTAATATGCGCCCTTCTCAAAATAATAGGAGCCGCGGAGTAGAAAGCGACGAAATGCGCAACAAAATTATTGAAATTATTGGAAAAATGATTAAGAGATGAATTTTCAACATAAAAACCTTGCTGCCGGGCGCTGGAGTCAACTGTCATTTTTAGAGCAAATGGCTAATATTGGAAGTGAAGTTGAGCGCGCCATTAATTGGCGGGCAAAAGAGAACAGTGCTTATTCTCAAAAAGCCTTTGAACGTGCCCTTGAACTTATAGATCTGACCTTAAATTGCAGTAAGATTTTTACCCGCCTGAAGGAAGTCGCTCGCCTGCGTGAGGCACTCGTAGATTATTTCTTTGGCAACAATCAGTACGCATCAACAGATGAGTCGCTTAAAAGATACTTTTTAAGCTTTACCTATGCTGCCCGTAGAAATCATTAATTTTTTGATTTTAAATAATGGATAAAATAAAGCTTATAAACCGCTGTTTAAAAAAGGATAAAAAAGCCTGGGATTTATTTGTTCAGAAATATTCAAAGTTAATTTACTGGGCAATAAGAAAGCGTTTAGCCGCAAGTAGTTTTGAATCTAGCCAGGATGATATTGACTGCATTTTTCAGGAAGTATTTTTATCAATTTTAGACGGCGATAAACTTATTCAGCTAAAGGATGGTAAAGCCATTGCCGGGTGGCTGGCAATTACAGCTTTTAACAAGACAGTTGATTTTATGCGTCGCAGAATTCGTGACAGGGAAAGGTTAATTCCTGATATGCTGGTACTAAGCAGCAGTAATTTTAAGCAGGAGATACTCTATGGCGACTTACTGAATGTAGTAAGTGATATAATAGATATGTTACCGTTTAGAAAAAAAATGATTATCTCTTTAAACCTTCTAAAGGGCAGAACCCATAAAGAGATAGCTGGTATTATGAATATCCCGGTAAACACTGTATCAACAACAATTGCTAGGGCTAAAGATAAGCTTAAAAAAGAGTTAACAAAGCAGGGGATAAAAAATTTATGAAAGAAAATAGGCTGATGTTTCGTCTATTAAAGTGGAGAGGGAAATGGATAAAGCCGAAGAGTTGATTAAAAATTATTTAGGCCAGAATTTAGGCAATAGCGAAAAAAGTCCCTTTTGTCTTAGTGATGAGTTTTTAATGGATTATTTTCAACATGAACTTGATAAAGAAGATTGTGATAAGGCAGAAAAGCATATCGCCAGTTGTGGTTTTTGTCTTAGCCGGCTGAATTTAGTGTTTGAAGCCGGAAAAATTAATAAAACTACCAATATCCCGGTGCCGGACAATTTAATTAAAGCAGCAAAAGATCTAGTTAAAGATGATAGAAATTCAAAAAATAGGAAAATAAAGAAGAATTTATTTCTTTTAGGTGCGATCATACCTTTTGTCTTGTCTTTTTTCATTCCTAAGTATTTCATGCAGTTTTTAGTAGTTACCCTTATTTTGGGGATGCGTTGGGCTTTTGAGAGCGAAAGCGGGCGTACACTTATTATGGTCCTTGATTCCTGGCGAAAGCATTCTCATGATGATGACGATGAAACTTCTCAACGTTTAAGAGATAGATCTAAATCCTATCATAAATAACCTCTCATTTCAGCTAAAACAAGCAATTTTAGGACTTTACTAACGGTTGATGCTTAACTTCTTTATTGACCAAGTTCTGCAAAGATTGGGCGTATTTTGGCCGGACTATAAAAAAATAAAAATTTTTGAAAGAATTTGTCTAGTCATCTCGTCTATTAAATAAGGAGGTGGTTAGAATGGTTTTAGATTTTAAAGTTACAAGGCTTCACCGGTTTGATGGTGATGGGGTAACAAAAGCTATCTGTGATGTGGCTATTTGTGAAGAATTCATCGTAAAGGGATTTCGTGTAGTTGAAGGCAAAGAGGGATTGTTTGTTAGTCCGCCACGAGAAAAGGCCAAAGATGGAAAATGGTATAGCAAAGCCCTTGCTTTAACTGCGCAAACAAAAGAAGCACTTAGCAAAGCAGTTATCTCTAGTTATGGAAAGAGTAGCTAATGATTTTAGGAAAGATGAGGTGGCCGTAATTTGCGGCCACCAGTTGGTTGAGATCAGATCTCAACCAGTACCTTGGTAAATTCTTGAATCTATTGCCTCAGGTGGCAGATAGTGTAAAATATTTAATATGGGGCAGGATAAATCATATAGAGAATTGTTGAAGAAGATATATTTAATTGAACTGCTCGGGCAATCATTCTATAGAGAGCTAGCCTTAAAAGAAAAATATGCTGCCTTAAAAGAAATATACCTAAACTTAGCAGAGAATGAACAACAATCCAGCAAACATATAGAAAAGGAGATTGCCGATAGCTCGTCATTATTCATACAAAAGACTATCGCAAGCTTAGTGGCTCTCACCTTTAAAATTCTTCCCTATAAGTTCTTGAAAAACTCTCTAGAAAGAATTTTAGAAAAAAGAATCTACAGCCAATGGTTTCAATCGTATAATAAGTTTGATCGCAAATTATGGCGATTACTTATAGAGCACGAAAAAGTGCAACACGATTTATTGTCGCCATATTGGAATAGATTAAAATAGGAGGAAAACATGGATAAGGAAAAGACCTTTAAAGTTTCTTTCCGGCTGGTGGGTGTCTATGATGTGCTTTTAGGGGGTGGTTTTGTTTTGTTTTTCAGAAATATTTACGGAGCTTTAGGTATTGTCTTGCCTAATCATCCTGGATATATTTACGTACCTGCCCTATTCCTTATTTGCGGAGGAATTGGGGAATTTTTGATTGCAAAGAACCCATTAAGAAATCTTGATTTGGTGATAGTACGGTTGCTTATGAAATTATCATTTGTTGGAGCTGTTGTTTATTCGCATTTTAAATACGGAATTCCAACAATATTTTTATTAATTTCCATACTGAGTATTGTTGGAATAATTAAGAATTTATTATTTATTCGCTGGGCTAGTTCAATAAAATAAATAGCAGTTGAGATGAAAGTAGGTTTAGTAGCAATGAGTGGGGTTCGGGCTTATAATGAAGAGCTAACAAGGTTAGGCTTAACTCTTCCTGGGTTTGTTGATCGTAATAAAATAATTGCTTCTTTGCCAAGTCTGGGGCTACTTACTTTAGCAGGAATGACCCCGGATGATATCGAAGTTGAATATATTGAGATTTCTGACGTTAAAGATATAGAAGATCCTCCTAATTCATTTGATCTTGTTGCCATCTCAACTTACAGTGCCCAAATTTTTGAAGCATATGAATTAGCAGATAAATACAAAGCTAAAGGCGTAAAAACAGTTATTGGCGGTCCCCATGTTACTTGTGTCCCGGATGAAGCAAAAAAATATTGCGATTCAGTTGTTATTGGTGAAGGTGAACCGGTTTGGCTTGAAATACTCAAGGACTCCAGAAATGGAGGGTTAAAACCATTTTATTCTTCATTAGAACGTGATTTTGATTTCGTAAACGCTCCCATGCCTAAATTTGAACTACTTAATCCTGAAAAATACAATCGCTTAACTGTGCAAACGAGTAGGGGGTGTCCTCATAAATGTGAATTTTGCGGAGCCTCAATTCTTATTTGTAGTAAATATAAACAGAAACCAGCAGAGAAGGTGCTAAAAGAGATAAAAACGATTAAGAAAATATGGGATAAACCATTCATTGAGTTTGCAGATGATAATACTTTCGTAAACAAAAGATATTGGAAAGAGCTATTGAAAGACTTAAGAAAAGAAAATATTAAATGGTTTACTGAAACAGATATATCAGTTGCTTATGATAAGGAGCTTTTAAGTCTTATGCGAGAAAGTGGCTGTCAACAGGTCCTTATTGGGCTAGAAAGTCCTGGCCAAGCCGGCCTCAATGGGCTTGAGTTATCGAAGAATTGGAAATTAAAACAACTGGATAAATATCGTTATGCTATTGATACAATTCAATCGTGCGGCATTACGGTAAACGGTTGTTTTATTCTTGGTTTAGACGGACACGACAAAAACATATTTAATCAAATATTGGATTTTGTAAGAGAAAGCGGACTCTATGAAGTACAGATTACAATTATGACTGCATTTCCGGGGACCCCACTTTATAGTCGTCTGAAAAAAGAAAAGCGAATCCTGGTTAGCAATGATTGGGCAAAGTGTACATTATTTGATGTTAATTTCCAACCTGAAAAAATGTCTGTAAGTGAGCTTGAGACAGGTTTTCGTGATTTAGCAGAGGAGATTTATAGTGCTGAATTCAAGCAACAAAGGATAAGCAGCTATAAAAGGATGCTTAAGGCTAAAATATCTAATACATGCCATAAAAATTAGTAAAGAGATAGATCTTAGTAGTTAGAGTTGTTTTTACCGAAATAATATCCCGGAGATTTTTTTCCGGGATATTTTTTTTGCCTGGGAGAATGATAGGGTGAAAAAAATAAAATTTCTATTGATTTGATCCTACTAATTGGTAAAATCTTTTAAGCGTCTTGGTAAAAACAGAAAAACATGGAGGTAGGATATGTTACGCAGCGTAGTAGACTATGTTGATATCGTCGGTGAAAAAATTATTTCAGATATTTATAAGAAAGCAAAGAAGCTCTATGGTAAGAGAGTAGCAAATGTTAATGCTACCTTCTTAGGTGGCGGGGTTGCTGAAATACTGGGAAGAATGGTTCCTTTGATGAATGAAGTTGGCTGTGACGCTGAGTGGCGGACAATTCATGGTAGCCCGTCTTTTTTTGATATTACTAAGTCATTTCATAATGCCATGCAGAGTGGGCCGATAGATCTTACCGAAGAGAAGAAATCCCTTTATCTTGATATAAACCAGGAATATGCCGGTTTTACTCATATGAATTATGATTGCGTAATTGTTCACGATCCTCAACCACTGCCTTTGGTGAAATTCTACAGAAAACAGCAGCCCTGGATATGGCGCTGCCATATAGATATTTCTAATCCTAATCCCGAATTATGGGATTTTCTGAAAAGGTTTATGATTCTTTATGATGTAATTGTGGTTTCAAGCGAAAAGTATAAAAAGGCAGATTTGCCGGTAGAGCAAAGAGTTATAGCTCCGGCCATAGATCCTTTAGCCTTGAAGAATAAAGACTTATCAGAAGATGAAATAATGAAGTGGATTAATAAACTTAACATACCAACTGATAAGCCTATTATTACTCAAGTTTCAAGAATGGATACCTGGAAAGACCCGGAAGGTGTTCTTGAGGTGTTTAAGCTGGTAAAAGAGAAAGTAGACTGTCGTCTGCTCTATTGTTATAACTTAGCTACAGATGACCCAGAAGGAATGGAAATTTACGATCGGGTTTACAAAAAAGCAAAAAGTTTCAACGATAACGGTGATGTAATCTTTGTAATGGGTAATAATGATTCACTTGTAAATGCTGTTCAGAGGATTTCAGCTGTAATCTTACAGAAATCAACCAAGGAAGGTTTTGCTCTTACTGTTACCGAAGCCTTATGGAAGGCTAAAGCGGTTGTTGCCGGAGACGTTGGTGGCATACCTAATCAGATTCAAGATGGTAAAACCGGATTTTTAGTGGAACCTAATAACTATAAGCAGTGTGCCGATAGAGTTGTTAAGCTCCTTAAAGATCCTAAGCTTGCCAAAGATATGGGCGCTAAAGCTAAGGAATTTGTCAGAGAAAATTTCCTTACCACCCGTCTAGTCTCAGATTACCTAGACTTGATATCTGACGTATTGAAATAGCGGGATTTTTAAGTTTATTATAAGCTCTCCTGTCTAATTTTTCTATTCTTACCTTATATGATAAAATATGTTTTATGAGGCATATTAAGAAATTACTCCTTTCCCTTTTTTTATTTCTTCTAAGCTCAAATCTTTGTTTTGGCGAAGATCTTTTGGTTCACTTTATTGATGTTGGCTATGGTGACTCGATCTTAATTGAGTTTGCCGATAAAAGAAACATTCTAATTGACGGGGGAGATCAAGAAAATGGGGGCAAGGTTTGCCAATACCTTAAAAAAAGAAATATAGAAAAAATAGATTTGCTTATAGCTACCCATCCCCATCCTGACCATATAGGAGGGCTTTCTTCAGTAATAGAAAACTTTTCAATTGATAAGATACTTACAAATATAGATATAAGCGAGAGCAAAGAGTACGCTCTCCTTTTTAAAGCAGTAGAGGCCTCTGGTATTGAATTTAGCCGCATAGGAAGAGGCGATCTTATTGATTGGGTTAAGGAGACAGAAGTTGAAGTTTTTCACCCCAGTAACTTAAGCGGAGACAGCAACAATGATTCTTTAGTTATTAAACTTACCTACGGGCAAGTAAGCTTTTTATTTACTGCTGATATTGGCCGGAAAGTTATTGATAACTTAATAGATAATTATGGCCTAAGGCTTAAGAGCAATGTTTTAAAAGTTCCTCACCATGGGGAAAGCGGTGATAGTACTTTAATTGAAGCAGTAGCGCCCCAAATAGCAGTAATATCTACTGGTCCGAGTAAGTGGCCGGAGCCGTCAGAAGAGTTAATATCTAAGTATAAAAGCTCTAAGATAGCTGTTCTCCGAACAGATCACAAGGGTGATATCGTAATACGTACAGACGGAAGAGAGGTTTTGTTTTGAGCTTAAATTTTAGAAAATCTACTCTAATTTTTGCTTCCTATATTATTATTTCCGCTTCATTTATGCGTCAGGTCTTAAATTTTTTAATAAAAAATATGGGTAAAGACGGTGTGGCCATTACACTTCTTTGTTTATTTTTCTTAGGGTTGGCCTTTGCCTTGCTTTATCTTTGCCGGATGGGTCCTTCCTTTTTTAAGATTTTTTCCTTTATCTTAGTTTTTGCTTTAGGGCTAATATATTTTCAAGGAATAGAAATTGTCGAGGAGAGGTGGCACCTGATTATGTTTGGCTTATTGGGTTGGCTGGCAACTAAAGATATGAGAAGAGAGGAAAAGATAATAAAGAGCATTGTTACTTCATTTTTATTTTGTTTTTTAATAGGGGCGCTTGATGAGATTTTCCAGTGGTGGCTGCCTTATCGAGTCGGAGAAGTACGGGATGTTTTATTTGCCGCTATTGGCGGTGCCTGGGGTATAAGCCTTTTTTTAATAGCAAGTTTTATGCCAAGCCAAAAGATGGTAAAGTGTATGCTTATAATTCTACTTGTAATTTTTCTTATCCCCACAGCTAGGATTGTTTTAACTATAGCTACACCCTATAATTTCTCTGAAAGTATATATTGGCTTAAAAAGAGTGTTGTCGGTTTAAGCAATGAAAACCAAGGAATCGTTAAAAATATCCCTGACTCTTATATCTTAAATAAAGGTATTGAACCAAAGTATACATTAACCTTTATTGGTGATTTAATGCCTACCCAAGACCAATATGTGGATATAGGCAGCCAATTAAAAGAGTTCCTAAGTAACAGTGATTTTTTAATAGCAAACCTTGAAGGAATAATTACTCAAGAAAGAAAAAATTCTTTAGTCTTAGTCTCAGATCGCAGGCATAGTGAAGAGATTATTGAAATACTTAAAGATTTATTTCCTCCTGAGAAAACTTATATATCTGTCTCTAATAATCATGCCGGAGACTTTGGTGAGAAGGAGTTTTTTAAGTCAGTAAAAGTATTAAACCAGCAGGGTTTTAATGTTTTTGGTTGGCAGGATCAGGCTTTTTTTGATATAAATTCAGATATAAGGCTTATCTCCGGTACAGCTTGGTCGAATCGGGAATCTGACTATGTATTTAGGCTAAAAAGTGCTAAAGCCCAAATTAAGCCGGAGTCGTTTAATTTTCTTTATCCTCACTTTGGGTATGAATTTGAATTATATCCCCGGCCAGAGATAGTTAAGGCAGGAAAAGAAATGATTAAAACCTTTGATGCGGTTATCGGCCACCACTCTCATTGCCCTCAACCAGTGAGTATAGAGTCAGTAGGAAAAATTAATAAACTTCTGGCCTATTCTCTGGGAGATTTTTTAAGCGTTCGCAAAGCAAAAAGATATCAATACGGAATCATATTAAAAGCCCAATTAGGACAAAATAAAGATAGTCAGTGGGTATTGGGCCGTATTGAAAAGCGATTAATAAAATGCGCGCCTTCTTCTGATGGTAATTTTATTGTTGATTTAAGTAGTGATAGCCTAAATTGAATATGAAGGAAAAGTCAGTAGAGAAGATATTTTCTCAAGTAAGCAAGACTTATGAATGTGTTAACCACGTTTTAACCCTTGGTCTGGATATAATCTGGCGCAGGCGTGCAGCTAAACAGGCTGCTTGCGCCGGCGGTAAGTGTTGGCTTGATCTTTGCAGCGGAACTGGGGATATGGCAGTTTCATTACAAAGGTTAGCTAAAGAGGGGACAAAGGTTGTGGCAGTAGATTTTTGTTTAGCGATGCTTAAAGAGGCTACATCAAAACCAGAAGCTAAAGAAATTTCTTTCTGTCTTTCTAATGCCAATAGTCTTCCTTTTTTAGATAACAGTTTTGATCTTCTAACAATATCCTTTGCTACCCGCAATATCAATGCTGGAGGAGACGCACTCTTAAGGTATTTTCAGGAATTTAGAAGAGTTATAAAACCCGGCGGCAGGTTTATTATTCTCGAGACAACCCAACCCAGGTCTAAACTATTTAAGTGGTTATTTCACTTATACATAAATCTAGTTGTCTTTCCTATCGGGTCTTTAATCTCAGGCTCAAAGGAGGCTTATAAGTACCTTGCTTACACAATCCCGCGTTTTTTCACTGCAGAAGAACTTTCAGAGATATTATCTAAGACCGGTTTTGCCAAGGTCAGTTTTTCCTATATGAGTTTTGGTGTCTGCGCCATACATACTTCGATAAAATAAAGCAGAGAAGAGTTCATTGCAGGAGATTTTTATTTGTGTTAATATAGGGTCAACTTAAAACAGGAATAATAAATACATAGTGCTGGTTATAAATTGAAGTTTGGTTATCTAACATTTTTAGTTTTATTTTTATTGTTTGGAATTGAGAGCCTCTCTAGTCCTAAGCTTAATGAGAAATACGAGTATTATAATATCTATGGCGATAGGGCCGGGAAACTCAGAGAGGAGATGGATAAAAAAAGTAGTGCCAGGAGTGGAGGCCAAACCTATGATGCTCATACCGAATGGTATGTTTCTTGGAATTTTAAATATAAAAAAGCAAACAACTTCTATAAAATAACGAGCATCACAACAGATATAGATATCGATTATTATATGCCCAGGTGGAAAAATTCTTACCGGGGCTCGGCTGAACTAAGACAAAGATGGGATAAGTATATGCGGGCTTTGGCTGAACATGAGAGAGGTCATAAGGATCTAGGAGTAAAAGCAGCCCGGGAAATTGAAAGCAAGATTTTCCGCATAAAGCCTCAAAAAAGCAGTAACCAACTTGAAAAAAATGCCAATGATTTGTGTCAAAGCATTATAGCTAAATATAACCAATTAGAAGTAGATTATGATTTTCGTACTAAGCATGGTGAAACTCAGGGCGCTGTGTTTGAATAATTAATTTATGAGGTAAGTATATGGGATTATTATCATTATTACGCCAGGATCCAGTAGCATTTTTTATCTTAGTCCCGGTATTGCTATATTCAATAATTGCCCATGAAGTAGCTCATGGTTGGGTGGCTTCATTGTTTGGCGATAATACTGCTAAGAATTCAGGCAGACTATCTTTTAACCCCCTGCCTCATATTGATCCGGTAGGTCTGGCCGTACTTTTTTTAGTGGGCTTTGGCTGGGCAAAACCAGTTCCGGTAAATTACAGAAACTTAAGCCACTCCCGTAAGGCTATTATTGCTGTTTCTTTGGCCGGATGTGGTGCCAATATACTTATTGCTACACTTGCCATATTTTTACTACAATTTGAAGCTTTTTCTAGCAATACAGTCTTTGCTTCAGTGCTTGAAAGAGCGGCCGGAATAAATATTATTCTCGGAGCCTTTAACTTAATTCCAATTCCGCCTTTAGACGGTTCTCATGTTCTTATGGAGTTTCTTCCCAGCAAACTTAAATATAAGCTTGCCAGCCTCCAACGCTTTGGGCTTTTCATAATAATCTTTTTGCTTTATACCGGAATCCTGCGTCCAGTAATTGATATTATCTATTACTTAATTCTTACCTTTATTTCCCTTCTCTTAAGTCTTTTAGGAGTACTTAAGTAGGGATAAAAATTATTATTCATGTTTCCTAGGAAAACAACTGGCAATGGGAAATAACAAAGCAACACTACTGACTAAAGACAAGGTAGAACTATCCTATGAACACAATAAAAAAGGATTTTCTTCATTAATAGTAGTCTGTCCGGGGTTTTTTAATAGCAAAAAGAATCGCTGGATGAAGAATACTGTAGAGGTTCTATCTAGCGACTACGATACTCTTATTTTTGACTTTCGCGGCCATGGTGAAAGTAAAGGCTTATTTACCTGGCTAGGTAAAGAGCACTGTGATTTAGAAGCTATTCTTGACTTTGCTAAGGGTTTTAATTATGAATCAATTGGAATCTTAGCTTATTCTTTAGGAGCAGCAGTATCAATTAATATTGCTGCCAAAAGAGATGATATTAAGTCTATGATTTTAATCAGTTCTCCTATGAGTTTTTGGGAGATTAATTACCACTTTTGGGAGCCAGAGATGCTATCAGACTTAAAAGATAATTTTGAATGTGACTGGGAGGGTAAAGGAGCCAGGGTGAGTCACTTTTTTACCGGTAAGCTCAAGCCAATTAAAGAGGTAAAAAAGATCAAAAATCTCCCACTTTTTTTTATTCACGGAAGTCGTGATTGGATTATCAAGGATTATCACTCCCAGAATCTTTATGAAGCAGCTTCAGGTATTAAGGCCATTGAAATTATAGAAGGTGGTTTACATGCTGAGAGGCTTCTCCAAGAAAATCCTCAGAAGATGAAGGTTCTTATTCTCGACTGGTTTAGAAAAACCCTGAGTAAGGAGGTAGGAAATGAAATGGCTGCTTGATTCCATTATCCAGATGCTATTTACGCTTTTTCTCTATGCTATAGGTATTATTATAATTGGCCTGGCAATTTATCCGGGATTGTTGCTTTGTTTTCATGTCTGGGCAAGCAGTTTAGGCCAGACAATGTCTTTAAGAGTCTTGCTCTTATGTTTTTGCCTTACTGCAGCTTATTTTATCTATGGGATTTGTTTAATATTTATCTTAGGGATTGTGCGTTTTATCTTTAGATTATCCTTAAAAGAGGGTGAATACACTATGTTTTCCTGGGGAGCAATAAAGTGGGCTTTAACTAATTCACTGGTTTTGATAGTATCAAATACATTTATGGATTTTATTTTACTTACCCCCTTTGTAAATATTTTCTATCGGCTTATGGGGGCTAAGCTTGGTAAGAATGTTCAAATTAACTCTAAGTATTGTGCAGATCTTTCTTTGCTTGAGATCGGCGATAAGGCAGTTATTGGCGGACATGCGACAGTAATTGGCCACTCTTTTGAACGGGGAAGGTTAATTTTAAAAAAAGTAAAGATTGGCAAAAAAGCTATAATTGGATTAAATTCAGTTATTCTCCCCGGTGCAGAAATTGGTGAGCGGGCCATAATAGCTGCCGGGGCAGTCCTAGCAAAAAATACAGTAGTTGCCCCAAGGAGTGTTTATTTAGGTGTTGGCTCAGCAAAACAAAGGCAAGAAAACAAAGAGTAGTTAATGGCTATATCAACTGTAAAGCAAAAAGAACTAAAGCTACGTATGAAAAGGCTGGGAGTTAGTGAAACTGAAATTGATGAGAAATTCATCCGGGCCTCAGGTTCCGGGGGTCAGAAAATCAATAAAACTTCTGTCTGTGTTTACCTAAAGCATAGACCGAGTGGTATTGAGGTTAAGTGTCAGAAAGAGCGCTCACAAAGTTTAAACCGTTTCTTTGCCCGCCGGCTTCTCTTAGATAAGATTGAACTCAGGCAGAAAGGTTTTATAAAGGCAGAGAGGCAAAGAATTTCTAAGATTCGTCGTCAGAAACGCAAACGTTCCCAGCGAGCTAAAGAAAAGATCTTAAAGGATAAAAAGATTCAGTCTGAGAAGAAGAAGCTAAGAAAAAAACCTTCTAGCGAATGAAAAAAACAGATAAATTAATTAAGCGCTGCCTATGGGTGCCAGAAGGAAACCTACTCTATCAAAAATACCATGACCGGGAGTGGGGAGTACCGGTCTATCGAGACAGAAAAATATTTGAGTTTCTAGTTCTAGAGTCGGCCCAGGCTGGCTTAAGCTGGCTTACGGTTTTACGGAAACGAAAAAATTATAAGAAAGCTTTTTTTAATTTTGATCCGAAAAAAGTTGCCAAATTAAAAGCATCTGACCTAAAACGACTAATGAATAATCCAGGAATAATACGCAATCGTTTAAAAATCGAGGCTACGATAAGTAATGCTAAGCACTTTTTGGAGGTTAAGTCTGAATTTGGTACCTTTTCTAAGTATATATGGGGATTTGTTGGCGGGAAACCTATTTGCAACCGCCGGCAGAAGGTTTCTGATATACCTGCTAAGACCCAAAAGGCCGAAGAAATAAGCAAAGCTCTTAAAGAGCGTGGCTTTAAATTTATGGGTCCTACTATAATATATGCTCATATGCAGGCTACCGGTATGGTCAATGATCACATAACTAACTGCTTTCGTTATAAAGATCTAGTTAAGTTAATTTAGCTAAAATAATAATTTTATTTCTATTATGTTTAAATGTCTTGCAAGATATTTTTCTTTGCTTTAAACTAAATAGATAACCTAATAATTAAAAATGAGCCAAAAAGAATTAAATTTAAATTTTTTCGAGAAATATTTAACCCTATGGGTTATTGGCTGTATTGGCCTTGGTGTGCTTTTAGGCAAACTATTTCCCGGGGCCGCTCTCTACTTGGATAAAATTTCTATCCACCAAGTATCAATTCCTATTGCTATATGTCTTTTTTTTATGATGTATCCGATTATGGTAAAAATTGACTTTTCCGAAGTAATAAAAGCTGGTAAGACCCCTAAACCGGTAGTCCTGACTTTATTTATAAATTGGTGCATTAAGCCTTTTACTATGTTAGTTATAGCGACTTTTTTTCTGGGAGTTGTCTTCAAAGACTTTTTACCGGGGTTTGAGATCATAAAGGGAAGTCAAGTTCAATTGTATCGGTCTTATATCGCCGGGTGTATTCTTTTAGGTGTTGCCCCCTGTACAGCAATGGTTTTAGTCTGGGGACACTTAGCCAAAGGAAACGATGGCCACACTTTAGTTATGGTAGCTATAAACTCTCTTACGATGCTATTTCTTTATGCTCCTTTAGGAGGTTGGCTCCTGGGGATAAATAAAATGCCTATTCCCTGGCATACTATTGTTTTATCAGTAATTATCTATGTTGGCCTGCCGCTTTTCTTAGGTTATCACTCAAGAAAATATATCATAGCAAAAAAAGGTAAAGAGTGGTTTGAGGATAAATTTCTCCATTATTTAACACCGATTTCTATGGGGGCACTACTGCTTACTCTTATTCTTTTATTTTCACTTAAAGGAGAACTTATAGTTAGTCAGCCTCAAGTTATATTATTGATTGCTATACCGCTTCTCATCCAGACTTGTCTTATTTTTGCCATAGCTTTCCTCGGAGCTAAGTGGTTGAAGTTATCATATAGGGATGCTGCTCCTTCAGCTTTAATCGGGGCGAGTAATCATTTTGAAGTTGCAATCGCTACTTCAGCTATGCTTTTTGGTCTTTCTTCAGGAGCATCATTGGCAACAGTTGTCGGTGTTTTGATTGAAGTTCCAATAATGCTTTTGCTAGTTAAAATCTGTTTAGCAAACAAACACATATTTAATAGGAGAACTACAAGCTAAGAGAAGGGAGGTATGACTTTGAAAGAAATAATTGAACGCTTTACCATCTTTGACCTTTATGAAAAAAGGGTTATTACTGATGATTATGCTGAGTTAGTTTTTTACAATAAAGATCTAGATGAATGGAGTAAGATCTTTGTTGATATCTTTGGCCCGGCAAAAAAGCCCAAAGGTGTAAAAACTACTCAAGAAGATTTGGACTTAACAAATAATTACGGCGGCGTTTATGATAGCCAGACCTTATTTAAGAAAGAAGATAATGGTGTTATTAAGATTGCAATGTTATGGCCCTGGCAGTCGGGAGATTACACGACACTAAAAATTATCTTTTTAAAGAATAAGACAGAGGCTTAAGACTATTGTGGGTTGCAAAAGCACTAAGAGTATTTTTTATTTGACTTTAATCATTGGCCTCTCGTTTTTTTCACTGTTTTTGCCGGCTGATGAAGTTAAGACTGGATTACTCCAGGTAAGAGTTACAGGCATCAAATACAGCCAAGGCGGTAACCTTATATTTGCTCTTTATAATGGTAAGGATAATTGGCTTAAAAAAGATAAAGTATATATGAGTAAAGCCAGTGAGGTGGAAGAGGATGGTTTATCAGTAAGTTTTATTGATGTATCCTATGGTGATTCTTATGCCTTATTTGTTTTTCACGATAAAAATGATAATGAAAAGTTAGATTTTCGTAAATTCCCCTTTCCTAAGCCTAGAGAAGGGGTGGGGGTGTCTAACAATAACTTAAGAATGGGGCCGCCGGAATACGGCAAGGCTAGTTTTAGTGTATCTGGCGACAAAAAAATCTTAGAAATTAAAATGCACTACGCTAAACTCTTTTTTTAATGATAAGTTTAGACCCTATACATTTACTAATTTCTTTAATTTATCGTAAGAATATATGCTTGATAAATGGCCGTCATTCCATTTTATGCCGATAGCATAATTTCCTAAGGGTGTTACTTCAGTAGCAGCCACATCAGAGTTTACTTCCGATTCTTTTAAGGTTTTCTCTCCGGAAAGTTCATCCACACAGCGAGCGCATTCACAAGCTAGTCTCAGGGTTCTGTTGTCGATAGCTGTTTTTCTACCGTCAGACCACTTAAGGTTAACACTATTCTTATCAAAATTGACCTGAGGAAGTTTATCCTCAAGCAGACTGAGCTTGCCTACTGCCATTATTACTTTATCTGCTGCTTGGGAAAAATATTGGTTTTTCTTGTATTCACTAATTTTTGCATTGAACTCTTTTTGGATTGGTATTTCGGCTAAGGCATCCAGTCCAAACCTTTCTCCTAAAGATCGTGTTTTACTTTCACCAAAGATGTTATTTTTAGTTCCGCACTGCTCACAAGCAAAGTAAGACATATTTTCCACAATTCCCAGCATAGGCACTTTTACATTTTCAAACATTAAAATTCCCCGAGAGACATCTACTAAAGACAGAGACTGTCTTGTGGTTATAACTACAGCACCATCTAGCTGGACCGACTGGGTGAGGGTCAACTGTATATCTCCGGTTCCCGGCGGCATATCTATAAAGAGGTAGTCTAATTCTCCCCAAGCAGTATTGTGTAAAATCTGCATTAGATACTGGTTAACTAAAGGCCCTCTTAAGACTGCCGGTCCGTCTCCTAAGACTAAGCCAAAAGACATAATTTTAAGTGAGTATTTTTCTATAGGAATTATTTGTTTGTCCTCATTTGCATAAACTTTCTCATCATTACCGATATCAAATAAAGTAGGAATTGAAGGCCCGAATATATCAGTATCCAGGAGCCCGACTTTAAAGCCGCGGTTAGCAACCTCTAAGGCAATATGAGCTGCTATGGTTGATTTACCAACACCTCCTTTGCAGGAAGATATAGCGATAATAGTTTTAACATCTTTTAAGGTGCTATTCTCTTGTAGAGTATCGAAGCTAGATTTTTTCTTAACTGAGGTCATATTAATCTTAACATTTTTTACTCCGGCTAATTTTAATACTGCTCCTTTGGCTTTGCTTTGAAATTCATCTTTTATCGGGCAGGCCGGAGTGGTTAATTCAATATCAAAGGATATATTTTCACCATCAATAGCAATGTTTTTTACAAAACCCAAAGATACTATGTCTTTATCTAGATCAGGGTCAATTATGTGACGCAGGGAATCAAGTATAGTTTTTTCATTTATTTTATCCATATTTACTCCTTATCTTTATGAAATTGGTAGATAATTCTACCACTTTCACCTAAATTGTCTATTGTCTTTAAGAATTAATATTTCTCTTGATGGCTTGAGTAAAAAAATATTTCTCTTGACAAAATAACACTATTTTAGTATCATTTCAACTTTATATTGCCACTTTAAAAATGAGGAGGAAAAATGGATAGCAAGATGTATTGTTTTCAATGTGAAGAGACGGTGAATGGTCAAGGTTGTACCGTCAAAGGGGTTTGCGGTAAGGATGATCAAGTAGCTAATCTTCAGGATCTCCTAATTTATCTTTTAAAAGGAATATCCTTTTACGGGGTAAAAGCAAGAGAGCTGGGTAAGAAGAGCCAAGAAGTTGATGTCTTTGTTATGGAGGGGTTATTTACCACTGTAACCAATGTCAATTTTGATAATGATAGTATTAGTGAGCTCATAAAAAAAGCTTTTCTTGTTAGGAACAAAATAAAAGATATATTCCTTTCTGCCTATAGAGAAAAGAGTAATAAAACCTTTGATGAGCCAATTCCTGATGCAGCTGCCTGGTACTCTAGCGATGAGCAGGAGTTAATAGATAAAGCTAGTAAAGTTGGCGTCTTATCTGAGACCAATGAAGATCTAAGGTCTTTAAAGGAACTGCTAATTTATGGTATTAAAGGCATTGCTGCCTATACTGATCATGCTTATATTTTAAAGGAAAAAGATGATAGTATTTTTGCCTTTATCCAAGAAGGACTGGAAGCAACTCTTAATCCTACTTTAAGTGCCGAGCAATTGCTTGCTCTTATTATGAAAGCCGGTGAATTTTCTGTTAAGTCTATGGCTCTTTTAGATAAAGCTAATACAGGAGTCTACGGCGATCCGGAAATAACCGAAGTCACAACCGGGGTTAAGGCCGGACCAGCTATATTGGTAAGTGGTCATGATCTGCTTGATTTAGAAGAACTGCTTAAGCAGACACAAGGTACAAATATTAATATCTATACCCATGGTGAGATGCTGCCAGCCCATTCCTATCCTGGTTTAAAAAAGTACAAGAATCTAGTAGGTAATTTTGGTACAGCTTGGCATACTCAGAGAAAAGAGTTTGAAGAGTTTAAAGGGGCTATTGTAATGACCACTAATTGTATACAAAAGCCAACTGAATTATATGAGCAGAGAATATTTACTACCGGTTTGGTAGCTTGGCCGGGCGTAGCCCATATAGCTGATAGAACTTCTGATAAAGCTAAAGATTTCTCAGCAGTTATTAAAAAAGCTATAGAGCTTGGTGACTTAGAAGAAAGGGAAGGTAAAAAACTTACAATAGGTTTTGCCCATAAAGCAACTTTAGGTGTTGCTGATAAAATTGTTGAGGCTGTAAAAGGCGGCATGATTAAGAAATTTGTAGTCATGGCTGGTTGTGATGGTAGGAGCAATGAAAGAAATTACTTTACCGACCTTGCCAACAAATTGCCTAAAGATGCAGTAATCCTTACAGCTGGTTGTGCTAAGTATAGGTATAATATGCTTGACTTAGGTGATATTGGCGGGATTCCCAGGGTTATTGATGCCGGACAGTGTAATGATTCCTATTCACTTGTAGTTATAGCACAAAAACTAGCAGAGGTATTTGGTGCTAAGAGCATTAATGAGCTGCCCCTTAGCTTTGATATTGCCTGGTATGAGCAAAAAGCCGTTTGTGTGCTGCTTGCTCTATTATTTTTAGGGGTAAAAGGTATACGCTTAGGGCCAAGGCTCCCGGGATTTGTTTCGCCGGCTGTACTTAAAATTTTAGTAGAGAAGTTCGATATTAAGCCGATAACAACCGTAGATGAAGATTTAGACGACATAATGGATAGCCAAGAGGCTGCATCTGTTTAGAATTTAATTAAAAGCTATAGCCAATAAAAATATCCCCCTAATTTTTTAGGGGGATTTTTTTTATAAACTTATAGCATAGAGTAGCAATCTAAATATTGCTAAGGCTCAGATCTAGGTGTAGAATACACGGCTAAAAAGAATATAATTATTTTTATGCTTGCATAGATGTGTATAGTTTTTTAGTTTTAGTTTAATAAGGAGGCAAGATGAAGCGAAGAGATTTCCTTAAGAGCACACTATTAGTTGCAGCCGGAGCCCTGATGCCGGCATCATTCAATGCTTTTGCCGGATCAGGATTGGAATTTCCGGGAATTATTTATACACCTGACAATTCCGGTAAGTGGTCTGCTAAAGTTGGTGGGCATATGCCCAATGTAGCTTTGCAAGGCGATGAAGTCAATATAACCACAAATCACTCCATGAGTCAGGAACATTACATAGTCCGGCATACTTTAGTTTCTAAAGAGGGAGAAGTTCTGGGAGAAAAGACTTTTTATCCTTCTGACCCAGAGGCAGTTTCTACTTTCCAATTACCTAAAGGTTCAGGTCAGAAGTTTTATGCTACTAGCTTCTGTAATAAGCATGATTTTTGGGTAGCTGCATTTAGCGTGTAGTAAATAGACATGGGGACGCCTCTAAAAGGTGCCCCTACTGGTCTTTAAGGAGGGGTGAGAATAAGTGAATAAGGATGCTTATAAAAAAATATATGAGTATCACCAGGTAACTAAACATCACTTCAATAGATATGCGGCTAGCGCCGGGAGTATGGATTGGGAGAATCAGCCGAACCCTTTTCGTTTTTATGAGAAGGCGCCAATAGTAGAAATGCCCTTACTTGAGAGTGATTTAAATATTGATCATCGCGGTCTTTATTTTTGTGAAAATAATACTCAAGATTTTTCTTTAATTTCCCTGGGAGGTTTCTTAGAGCTATCTTTGGGTCTTTCTGCTTGGAAATCTTTTCAAGGCTCACAATGGTGTTTGCGGATGAACCCATCCAGCGGTAATCTGCACCCAACCGAGGCCCATTTAATAGTGCCGCAACTAAAAGATATGGAGGCAGGAGTTTATCATTATAATCCTTTTCTCCATGCACTTGAACAGAGAGCTGAGTTGCCGGGCGCATTATCCAGCGATATAGAGCAATTTTTTAATTCAAAAGGTTTTTTGATCTCCTTAACTTCTATATACTGGCGCCAGTCCTGGAAGTACGGTGAACGGGCTTTTCGTTACTGCAATCATGATGTTGGCTATGCTTTGGCAGCTATCAGGTTCTCAGCAAATTTATTTGGCTGGAAAGTCAATTACTTAAATAGTCTTTCAGATTTAAGCCTGGATTCAATCCTCGGCTTTAATAAGCTCCAATGGTCAAAGCTAGATAAAGAAGAGCCTGATCTGCTCTGTTGGGTTTTTCCTAAGGATGCGACCAATGTAAACATGGGGCTATCAGATTCTATTATAGAGAATCTTAAAAACATTAACTTCCAAGGTAAACCAAATAAGTTAAGCAAGAGCGATTACTGTTGGGAGATAATTTATGAATCATCTGACTGCATAAAAAAACCTAAAGTAGCTGCTCAAGATTATATCTATGAGAAAGCTTTTGACAATAGTCTTTTTTCTTCAGATATTAAGGCTGGGCAATTAATTCGTAAACGCAGAAGTGCTCAAGCTTATATCTCTGAAAAATCTTTTATAGCTTTGGATGTTTTTTTAGCCATTCTCGAAAAAACTTTGCCATACAGTGATAGAGCATCTTTTGATTTAGGCTTGAATGAAATCTGTATCAACTTAGCAATTTTTGTTCACCGGGTAAGAGAACTGGAGGAGGGGCTATACTTTTTTATTCGCAATAAAAAGCACTTTCAAGATTTAAAAGCATCTTTTAAGAGCGATTTTCTCTGGGAGCAAGTAAGAGATAATCTTCCCCTCTACAGGCTTAAAAAATCTAAAGTAACTCAGCAGGCAGCTGATATAAGTTGCATGCAGGATATTGCCGGTGATAGCGCATTTTCTTTGGGCATGATTGCTCTTTTTGACCCAATTATACGAGATGAGCCTTATAAATATAAAAATCTATTCTGGGAGTCAGGGGCAATTGGCCAAGTCCTATACTTAGAGGCTGAAAGTCACGGCCTAAGAGGAACTGGGATTGGTTGTTATTTTGATGATGTTATGCATGAGCTCCTGGGATTAAAGTCAAGTAAGTATCAAAGCCTTTATCATTTTACTATTGGAAGCCCTCTAGAGGATGAACGCCTTACTACACTCCCGCCTTATTTTCACCTCAAAGATATTAGAAAATAACGGCTATTTCGGAAAAGAAAAATAGCTTGACAAACTGATACTAATATGGTATCAGTTTAGTAGGGGGATAGATGAAGCTTATTAATAAAGACACTGATTATGCCATGCAGGCTATAATTTATATGGCCGAGAGCAAAGAAGGGGTTGTCTCAGTAAGTGAGATGTCAGAGAAGTTAGAGATTCCTAAGCATTTTTTAAGGAAAATTCTCCAGATTCTCCATAAAAAGAAGGTGCTTAAGGCTTATGAAGGCAGGAATGGTGGTTTTTCTCTGGCTATTCCGGCAGATAAGATACTCTTATTGGATTTAATAAAAATTTTCCAAGGGCCAATCAATCTTATTGAGTGTATTTTTAAAAAAAAGATTTGCCCGGATATAAGGCACTGCATCCTAAAGAAAAAAATAGACTACTTACAAGGAGTGATAAGTTCTGAATTAAAATCGCTTTCCATGGCTTCCTTATCTTACCGGAGATAAGCTAGGAGGAAGTTTTTAATCAGAGGAGGTTTTTCGTGCAAGAATATTATAATAAAGGTATAAAAGATATTATTGATGAGTTTCCTCAAGTAGAAAAAATTCTAGATGAGTATGGCATTGGTTGCGGTCCCTGCAATGTTGGTACTTGTCTCTTAAAAGATATTGTCGAAATACATAATCTTTCAAGCCAAGATGAGGCAGTACTTTTTTCCAAAATTGCTAAAGTTATTTATCCGGACAGAGATATTAAAATCCCTGAGGTTAAAAGAAAAGAAAAACCAAAAGAGATAACCTATTCACCGCCGATTAACAAATTGGTCCAAGAACATAAAATAATAAAAAGATGGGCTGCTCTAATCCCGGAGGTTATAGCCAATCTTAATTTAGACAGCGAAGCTGGTCGAGAAATCATTGTAAAAGGTATAGATTTTATTAAAAATTATGCTGATAAATATCACCATGCCAAAGAAGAGGATATACTTTTTAAGTACTTTGATGAGAACCTGGATATTATTAAAGCCATGCATACTGACCACGATACTGCCAGGGCCTACGTTAAGAATGTGCTTATAGGTATTGAGGAAAGGGATGAGAATAAAGTTTCAGAAAATTTATCCGCTTACAGAGAGTTATTGATTGAACATATTAAAAAAGAGGATGAAATACTTTACCCTTGGATGGACAGAACTTTTTCTGTCACTGTGGTTGGTGAGTTATTTGCTAAATTCGCAGAAGTTGATAAACAATTTTCTGATAATCCTAAAAAGCAGGAAGAATTTATTTGTGAGTTAGAAACTAAGTTTGGATCAAAGGAGGTGAAGAAGTAATGGATGGATGTCCTGGTGCAAAAATGTTTGATTTTAATGATAAAGATGATAAGAAAGATTCCGGGTCTACAGCTAAGATACAATCTCAACTTCAACATTGGCCGATACAACTTCATTTAATTAGCCCGACAGCGCCTTATTATGAGAATAAGGATGTGCTCTTGGTTGCTGATTGTGTTGCTTATGCAATGGGCGGCTTTCACAATGACTACATGAAAGGAAAGTCTATAGCTATTGCTTGTCCTAAGTTGGATATAAAACAGGAAGTTTATCTGGAAAAGATTAAATCCTGGTTTGAGGATGCAAAAATTAATACCTTAACAGTGTTAATAATGCAGGTTCCCTGCTGCAGTGGCCTTCTCGGGCTTGCCAAAAAAGCCTTAGATGAATCAAGCAGAAAAGTGCCTCTTAAAGGTATTGTAGTTAGCTTGCGGGGAGATGTCATTTCTGAGGAGTGGGTTCAATAAGGATAATTAGTTACTTAGTTAAATTAAAAGCCGGCAGCCTCTTGAGCCGGCTTTTTTGTTGAGTTAATGATATTTAATCTTGATTTTTTTTGTATCTTAACCTATTGGATGTTAAAATAGGATATATAAAGAAAGCCAAATAAATATGAAAAAAAGTTATTTTTTAGTAATTATCCTCAGCAGCGTTCTGTCCTTATCCTTTACATTTAGCTCTCCGGCAAAAAATTACAAAGGTAAAAAGATCTTACTTATAAATTCTTACCACGATGGCCTGCCTTGGAGTGACGGTGAAATTAGAGGAATGAAAAGTATTCTAGATGGCAGCGGCGTTGAATTTAAAATTGAACATATGGATACTAAAATAAACCCCTCTGATGAGTTTAAAGTTCAGGCTGGAATAAGAGCAAAAAAAGTTATAGATACGTATAAACCCGATGTTGTCATAGTTGCTGATGACAATGCTTTTAAGTATGTTATTATGCCTTATTATCGCGATAGTGATCTGCCGGTTGTTTTTTGTGGTATTAACTGGGATATCTCAGTTTATGGTGGTCCCTATAGCAATACTACCGGGATTATAGAAGTTGGGCTCACTTCTGGCTTGTATAACCATATGAAGAAGTTGGTTAAGGGCAATAGAGTTGGTTTTATTGGGCCTGATGTTTTAAGTGAACATAAAAATGCTGAACACTACGAAAAATATATTGAGGGAGGCTATGCTTATAAAGAGTTTGTTAAGGACTTCCAATCTTGGAAAAAAGCTTATTTGGAAATGCAGGATAAGGTTGATATGTTTATCGTTCCCGGTCATGCCGGGATAAAGGGTTGGGATAGTGATAAGGCTACAGAATTTATTTTTGAAAATATTAACAAACCCATAGCCACAGAATCAGAAGACCTAATGGCATTTGCCTTAATGGCTTTATCTAAAGTTTCTGAGGAGCAGGGAGAGCAAGCAGCCCTCAGTGCCTTACGTATTCTCGGAGGGGAAAAGCCTATAGATATACCTATTGTTTTTAATAAGAAAGGACACCTTGTTTTAAATTTAAAAGTTGCTGATAAGTTAAATATAATTTATACACCGGCTATGCTAAGGAATGCTAAGGCAATTATCGGCTTAGAGGAGCAACTATGATTAAGATATCAATTGGACACAAGATTTTTATCGGCTTTTTTGTTCTGATCTTACTTTCATCATCATTTCTTTTTATAACTCTTCCTACTTTAACTGAAATTAATGTATTGTCGTCTTCAGTTGTGCCTTTAAGTAAGGAAATGGGTGCTCTCCAGCGCTATACTGAGAAAGCAAAGGACTTAGAGAGTAAGCTTGAGCTTTATCTTACTGTAAGGACCGAAGAAGCAAAAGAAGATGTGCTTGAGTCAACGAAAAATCTCAATCAGGAAGTCGCCTTAATAAAACGGGGAGAGAACCTGCCTCGTTTAGCTGAGATTTCAGATATCAGCTTAGAACTTACCGGGGCAACTTACAGTTTGTTAGGTTTGGTAGATAAGCTGGACTCAACTTATAAAATCAACCTTCAGATAATTGCTGTAAATAAACTTTTTGATAAGTTTCAAAATGCCCAAGAAACCCTGCAAAGAGAGAGATTAGCTAGTCTGCAAAAAAATCTTAAGCGTCAGGAAGAAATTATTACCGCGATTCTTGATAGGTTTTTTAAGATAGAGATTTCAATCGTAGTCTTTGGTTTGCTGGCATCTTTTTTTCTGACAAAATTTATTACCAAGAACTTATCCAAGCTAAGGAAGGCAACCGGACAAATTGCTGCCGGTAATTTTCAATCACGCATAGACATATCAGCCAAAGATGAAATTGGTCAGCTAGCTGCTTCTTTTAATTCTATGGCCGAAGATTTAGAAAAAACAACTGTATCTAAGGAATACGTAGATAATATCATTGCCAGCATAGTAGAAACCTTGATAGTTATCGAGCCGAATTTAAAGATTAATATTGTTAATAATGCGGCTTGTAAGCTTTTAGGTTATAAGAGAGAAGAGCTAATCGGGGAGCACTTTAAGAAAATATTCTCTTTAAAAGATAGCATCCTTTCGCAAGAGGAATTTCTCGACCGTCTTAGTCAGGGGAGATTAATAAATTTTGAAACTTACTACCGACGCAAAAACACAAAAGAGATTCCGGTTCTTCTCAGCGTTTCGGCTATGATAAATGAATCCGGTGATATCAGTTATATTATTTGCGTTGCTCGTGATATTACTGAGCGTAAAATTGCCGAGGAAAAAATTAAAGAAATAGCTGAAATGAAGTCAAAGCTTACATCAATGGTTTCCCATGAGCTAAGAACGCCAATGGCTGCAATAAAGACTGGCATTAGTATTGTTCTAGACGGTTTAGCCGGCCAGATAAATGAGGAACAAGAAGATATTTTAGATACCGCCAGAAGAAATGTTGATAGGTTAGCCCGTTTGATAAATGATGTTTTAGATTTTCAAAAATTAGAAGCCGGGAAAATGGATTTTCGTATGGTCGATAATAATATAAACGAAGTTATTAGTGAATGCCATAAAGCTATGATTTCTTTAGCCAAGAAGAAAGACTTAAAATTTGAATTAGAACTTAGCGAGGAACTTTCTGATTTGAAGTTTGACCGCGATAAGATTATGCAAGTTTTAAGCAATTTAGTTAATAATGCTATTAAGTTTACTGATAAAGGTTCTATTACCATTAGCAGCAAGCAACTCCCGGAGGGCGTGCTTGTGTCGGTTATAGATACAGGTCATGGTATTAACGATGAGGAAAAAGAAAGAGTTTTTAGTTCCTTTGAACAGCTCAGGCGTCCAGCTGGAGGCAAGGAAGCCGGAAGCGGACTCGGACTGGCGATTTCTAGAGAAATTATCCAAAAGCATAAAGGAAGAATCTGGGTTGAGTCAAAACTAAATCATGGTTCTACTTTCTACTTCATTTTACCGCTAAGATGAATTACTTAGATATTGCTATTAAGGCTGCTAAAAAAGCCGGTCAAATACATTTAAAACACTTTCAAGGTGATATTAAGCTGCAGGAGAAAACATCTTCTTTTGATCTTTTAACAATTGCTGACTTAGAAGCTGAAAGGGAAGTAGTTAATTGTATTAAGGAGCATTATCCGGATCATAATTTTTTAGCTGAGGAAAATAAATATGATAAAACCGATTCTGAACACACCTGGATAATTGACCCTCTTGACGGTACCAATAATTTTTCCTCCGGCCTGCCTATTTTTTGCTGTTCAATTGCTCTTGCCAAAGGAGATGATTTGCTCCTGGGAGTTGTCTATGATCCTAACCGGGATGAGTTGTTTTTTGCAGAAAAATCTAAAGGAGCTTTCTTAAATACAGACAAGCTAGAAGTTAATAAAAAAAATACTCTTAAAGGCTCTTTGCTTATAACCGGTTTCTACTATGATCGTAATAAGGAAATGAAGAGTACTCTATTAAATATTGAGAAGTTTTTTAAAAAATCAATTCTTGGCTTAAGGCGTCTAGGCGCTGCAGCTTTAGATTTGTCTTATGTAGCCTCTGGCCGGGTCTCAGGATTTTGGGAATTTAAATTAAGTCCTTGGGATTTTGCTGCCGGAAAAATAATTATAGAAGAAGCCGGCGGTACAGTTACTGATAACAAAGGCAAAGCTTTTAGCATTTACAAACCTTCTTATATCGTATCCTCAAATTCAAAAATTCATACTCAACTCCTAGAGGTTTTACAGACATAGCTTCCCCCTCTCTCTGTCTTTAACTCCTCTTCGGTCGCTTTTTATATCTTTATATGTTAAAATATTATTGCCAGGTTATTTAGGAGGAGATAATTTATGCGTTCAGCTTTCATAGGCACTATTATAGATAAAAGCATTGCCCGGACATCTTTAATCCTTTTTAAACCGTTCTCTCTTAAAAAATGGTTTTTTCTCTTAACCATAGCTATCTTTTCCGGAGCTATAGGTGGCGGTGGCAACGGTGGGGGAAGCGGCGGAGGTTTTGACCAGGAGAAAGCCGAAGCAGCCCAGATAAACTCCAGCATGTTTCCAGTGACCTAGAGACGACTTCCCGGGATAGTCAATTATCCGCCCAACCTAAGGTTATATTTAAAAATAAAGCTTTTGCTAGTTTTATTTTTGGCCCCGAAACTATAATTTTTATTTTTCTTTTTTTATTTGTTATCAGCATAGTTATATTTTTCACCTGGTTAGGTGCCAGGTTTAAATTTATCTGGTTTGAAAGCATCATCTCTAATGATGCCTCTGTTGTCGAGCCTTTTGGCCGCTACAAGAAAGAAGGCAACTCTTTATTTTGGTTTCTCTTTACATTGTTAATCTGTTTGATTATTTTTATCGGTTGTGTGGGTATTTGGGCTTATCTTGGCGGCAAAGATGCTGGTATGTTTGGGGAGGGTCTTGAGGCGTCTTTTCTCGAGATATTAGGAACTTTGTTTTTACCGGCAATCACTCTTCTAACTGGTATTATAATTTTTGTAATTTTATCAATGTTCATCGACCATTTTATTGTACCGATTATGGCAATTGATAAGTGCACTTTTATCCCGGCTTACCGGAAATTTCTCCTGGCTTTCAAAGATAATACTAAGGAGTTCCTTTTCTATATACTGATTTCTTTTGGCTTGGGAATTCTTTGTGTACTGATTGCTGCTATGATTATACTTGCCTTAGTTATAATCGTTTTAATAGCTGCAGCAATTCTTTTTGGTATACCTTATGTCATTATCGCAATTCTTCTGAAGGCAAAGTTACTCTATTTTGTTTTTGCTATTATTGTAGCTATTCCTTTTCTTCTCATAGCCTGGATACTTTTGCTCAGCGTTAACTTGCCTTTTGCTGTTTTTTTCCGCTGTTTTTCCTTATATTTTTTAACAAGCCTTGATTGTGAATATCAACCATTACCTTTAGAGGAAATCAAAGAGTAAATCATAAAAACTAATAAAAAGTATGGGCAGCTTTGTAATATTTTTCTTAGTACTCTGCGTTTTTTACTATGATGCAAAAACCTTAGAGAATGAAGACCAAGAATTATATGTAGAGATTTTTGGTCTGAAGCCATTAATATGGGCCCTTGCCAGTATTGTTTTTTTTCTGGTTTTGATTCCTATATATTACCATCTGCGAAGGCGTTTTTTTAAACGGCGTCGGCAAAAATTTTTAAACGAAGGCCTTGATTCTTTTAAAACTACCAATTTTTCCCTAATTACTGATTTCACGACTGTAGTCTTGATTTGGTTCTTGCTTTTGAACTGGACATTTCTTCTTTATAAGGCTTTATCCTATTTTGTTCCTTTTTTAAACGGTAAGTTGTTGGAATTCGTTGTTTTGGGTTTGGTTTCTCACCTCTTTACCATAGGAATTATCTTTTGCCTTGTTAGAGCTAATAAGAGTGAGAGTTTTTTTGAAATAATAAGTTTTAAAAAAGTAAAGAAGTGGTTTTTCTACGCTTTTCTGGTGCCGGTCGCAATCGGAGCTTTTTTTGCTTCTTCGAGTTTTTTCTTTTTTAACAATAAAGATGATCAGGCAATTACACCTTTGGGAGATGCTCTTACCGGCTCATCAATTGTTTCATTCTTACTATTCATTGTTTCGGTTATATTTTTTGCTCCCCTGCTTGAAGAGGTTATCTTTAGAGGGTATTTTTACCGGGTGTTCTATAAGTTACGGGGAAAATTATTTGCCATTATTTTAATTTCTTGTTTGTTTGCTCTCTTTCATCTGGATCAAATATGGGGCAGTTGGTTTGCTCTTCTGGCTATTTTTTCTATGGGTTTATCAGTAACCTTGTTAAGGGCCTGGACTGGATCAATTATTCCCAGTATAGTGGCTCATTATTCTTACAACATATCCTTAGTCATCCTACCTTTTTTAATTCTTTATTCTCTTAACCCGGATTATGCCAGATATCAGCATCTGGGCTTTAAATTTGATTCCCGTCAAAGAGAAGAATTGCTCCTAAAAAGCATTGAAAACAAACCTGATTTTTCTGATGCTTATAATGATTTAGCCTGGATTTATAGCCAAGAAGGTGAAAATCTCAATGAAGCCTTGATTTTAATTAATAAGGGCCTGGAGCTTTCCCCGGAAAATCCCTATTATTTAGATACAAAGGCGGAAGTTTTATGCAAAATGGGCCGTTTTGAAGAGGCAATTGTCATTGAAGAAGAGGTAGTTTCTGATAATCCTCAAGATGAATTCTTTAAAGAGCAATTGGAAAAGTTTAAATCTGCTACTGCAAAGACAGCTAAATAGACTCTTGATAGGTGCCTTAGACTATTCATATTTAAAAAAAATCCTTATTTTATAAGCTTAATTTTAATTTAGGCAGAATTTTAGATGAAGACACCCTCCCCCAAAAATAGGGAGAGGGCCCGTGGCTTTGACTCCTAAAAAGGGGTCACACTAAAGAATAACATTTTAAGTCTATATATATCAAGGCCTTATAAGTATTGGCCTGAAATCGCTTACATTAGAAAGAATTCCTTTATTAGATAGAAAAGAGAAATTTTTCAGATAATTTTAAGGTTAATTTTACTTGAGGAGCCTTTTTCTTTACAAGCAAACAACATTAGTTTACAATGTTCTAAAACTTATGAATGAAAAAATACTTATGAAAGCAAAAAATATTCTTATTTTTAACCCCTTTGGCATTGGCGATGTCCTTTTTACTACCCCTCTTATCAGGAACTTAAAAGATGCTTTTCCTGAAAGTTCTATAACCTATCTTTGCAATCGAAGAACAAAGCCAATACTTGATAATAATGTCTTCTTAAAAGATGTTATTGTCTTTGAAAAGGATGAGTGGCGAGAGTCACTCAGAGAGTCAAAAGTTGGCTTTATCGGCAAATTTATTGGATTTAGAAGACAGATAAAGAAGGGAAAATTTGATCTCATGTTTGACTTATCAATGAACTCACAATACGGTCTTTTCTTTAAACTTTCCGGGGTCAAGAGGCGTCTCGGTTTAGATTTTAAGAATCGAGGCAGATTCTTAACTGATAAAATTAAGATAGTTGACGGCTTTAAGGATAAGCATGTGGCCAGGTACTATCTTGATTTATTAGGCTTGCTGGGAGTAGAGAGCAGAGAATATAAATTCGATTTAGAAGTACCCCAAGATAAACAAGGTAAAGCTAGAGCAAGCTTAGAAAACTACGGGTTAAAGCCGGAGGCCGACTTCATTGGGATTTGTCCTGGTTCCGGGGATAGCTGGCAGCAAACAGCTTATTTTAAGCGTTGGCCCAAGGAGCATTTTTTAAAAATTTCTGAAATGATATCAGAGGAGTACGCTTCACAAATTATACTTTTTGGTTCAAAGGCTGAAAAGAATATCTGTGATTATGTTTATGAGAATATGCACACAAAGCCACTTAACTTATGCGGTAAAATAAGTTTAGAAGAATTTATTACCTTGGTTTCAATTAGCAAGGCAATTATTACTAATGATGGTGGGCCTTTTCACATTGCCCAGGCTTTGAATAAAAAAGTTATCGCTTTTTTTGGTCCGGTTGACGACAAGGTATATGGAGCTTATCCTGATAGCGATAGTTCCATAGTTTTTAAGTCGGGAGTCGAATGCAGACCTTGTTATAAAACTTTTAAGTTTTCCGGTTGCGGGTTTGATAAGAAATGTCTGCGCGATATTAGCCCCAAAGATGTTTTTTCAAGCTTTAAAAATCTTTGTTGAAGCTTGCTCTTATACTGATATTTTACTTTACAAGTCAAAAAGCGCATTGTATAATTGTTGAGCTTTGATTTTCAAAATATATAAAATTCAATAAGGGTAATTAAAAGATGAAAATTTTAAAATTAGGGATACCTAAAGGTAGTCTTCAAAATAAGACGATAGAGGTCTTTAAAATGGCCGGATTTAATATCTACGTTAGCTCCCGGTCATATTTTCCTACGATTGATGATGCCGGAATTGAAGTCACCCTCTTAAGGGCTCAGGAGATGGCTCGCTATGTCGAAGAGGGCGTGTTAGATTGCGGGATTACTGGCAGAGATTGGGTTTTGGAGAATAATTCCAAGGTTGTTACTTTAGCTGAGTTACTCTATGCTAAACAAACTTTAAATCCTGTACGCTGGGTTGTTGCTGTCAGAGCTGATTCTAAGATCAAAACAATAAAGGACTTGAGAGGAAAGCGTATTGCTACTGAATTGGTTAATTATACTAAGAAATACTTTAAGAAGAAGAAGATAAAAATTGATGTTGAATTTAGCTGGGGAGCTACCGAATTTAAGGTTACCAGTGGCTTAGTTGATGCTATAGTCGATATAACAGAAACAGGAGCGTCATTGAAGGCTAATAACTTAAGGATTATTGACACAATCTGTGAATCAAAAACCGTATTTATTGCTAATAAGAAGGCTGCCGGAAACCCCTTAAAGGCTAAGAAGATGGATCACATTAGTCTTCTTTTAAAGGGAGCTCTCCAGTCACGTGATAAAGTTGGCTTGAAATTGAATATAAAGGAAGATAAGCTCAATACTATACTGGCACTTCTTCCAGCTTTAAAGAGGCCAACGATTTCTTTCCTAACTTTAAAAGGATGGAATGCTATTGAGGTGATTTTAGAGGAGGCGGAAGTTAGAAGACTCATACCTATATTAAAGGAGAACGGAGCTCAGGGGATAATTGAATACCCCTTGAATAAAGTTATCTACTAGGAAGGAAACATATATATGCCTTGTGGTAAAAAGAAAAAATTAAAGAAAGTAAAAAGACACTGGTTTAAAAAAAGACGCAAACAGCAAAGACATAAGTCACAATAGTCTTCAATGAGAAAGTTTCTTATAGCCACTCTTTTTGTCATCATGACACCTCTGGCTTTTGCAGGTAGTCAGAGATTTAATGCAAATCTCTACAGCAATTACTTAAAAGGGCTTTTTTTTATCCAGAATGAGGAGTATGAGCTGGGTTTAAAAGAGTTAGAAAAGGCTAAAGCAAAAGACCCTAAATCAATTCATACCCGTTTAAAAATAGCTACAGTTTTAATTCGCCTGGGCAAAAATGAAGAAGCTCAGAAAGCTTTGCTCGAAGCTAAAAAGCTTGATCCCGATAATCTTGAGATCTCTTTAACTTTGATTTTTATCTACTCTTACGCTCAGAAAGATAAAGAGCTGGAAGCTGAATACGAGGAGCTGCTTAAAAATGCACATAGATTAAAACCCGACGACATTAGTATTTCAGAATATTTGGCTCAGTTTTATTTTTATAAAACTAAACATGAAGATGCTATTAACATTTATGAAAGTATCTTAGAAAATAATCCTGAATATATTGAAGCTTATTTTTGGTTGGGCTACCTCTATAGTGAGATCGACAAAGAAGATCAGGCAATTAAAGTCTGGAAGGATGGTTTGGATATTGATTCCGAACATGCCCCGATATTAAATTCTCTGGGCTATACCTATGCTGAAGCAGGCATATTATTAGATGATGCTGAGAAAATGATTAAAAAAGCTCTGGAAAAAGAGCCAGACAACGGAGCCTATCTTGATAGTTTGGGATGGGTTTATTACCGACAAGGTAAGTTGAAGAAATCTTTAAAGTTTCTTGAGGAAGCCATTAGTTTTGTTAGGGATCCTGATATCTATAAACACTTGGGTGATGTTTCAGTAGAGTTAGGAGATCTTGAGAAGGCGATTAAATATTATAAAGTAGGAATAGAATACTTTCCCGAAAATGCAGGACTACAATCAAGGTTAGAGGAATATGAATCAGAAAGTAAAGAATCTAAAGAGTAAAGCCACAGAAATCAGAAAACTTATTATAAAGATGTTGACTGAAGCTAAGAGTGGACACCCCGGAGGGTCACTCTCATCAACTGATATAATTACTTGTCTTTTTTTCGATGTAATGCGCCATAAGCCGGATGATCCTAATTGGGCCCAAAGAGATAAATTTCACTTATCTAAAGGACACTGCTGCCCGGCAGTCTATGCAGCTTTAAGCCTTTGTGGGTACTTTCCTAAAGAAGAATTAATGACCTTGCGAAAACTAGGTTCATTACTACAAGGTCACCCTGATAAAAAAACTCCCGGTATTGAAGTTGCCAGTGGATCTTTAGGCCAGGGGCTATCAGTATGCTTAGGCATGGCCTTAGCTAATAGATTGGATAAGATAGACTCAAGAGTTTATTGTCTCATGGGCGATGGTGAGACTCAGGAAGGAAATGTCTGGGAAGCAGCCATGGCTTCAGCCCACTATAAACTTGATAATCTTTGTGCAATCATTGATTACAATCGCTTTCAAATTGACGGCAGGACAGAAGAAATAATGAATTTAGAGCCTATAGTTAATAAATGGGAGTCTTTTGGCTGGCATGTTCATCAGTGTGATGGCCACAACATAGATGAGCTCTTAGAAGCCTTTGCTGAGGCTAAGACAGTAAAGTTTAAGCCAACAATTATCATAGCCCATACCGTCAAAGGCAAAGGTGTTTCTTTTATGGAGCATGTTGTTAATTTTCATGGTAATGCGCCTTCAGAAAAAGAGTGCGAGATTGCTCTTAAAGAATTAGAGGATATTGAAAAAGACGAAAGCGGATTAGAGTAGATTTAATTTTATTAATACTTTTAAATGAAAGAGCAAGTTATGTCTGAAAAATTATATGCACGTGATGTTTATGGTAAAACACTAGTTGAATTAGGTAAACTTGATCCTAATGTAGTAGTCTTAGATGCTGATCTTTCAGGATCAACCCGGACCTCATTCTTTGCCAAAGAATTCCCCGAGAGATTTTTTAACTTTGGAGTAGCTGAACAGGGAATGATGGCCACCGCCGGAGGCCTAGCCAGCAGCGGCAAAATAGTTTTCGCATCTACTTTTGCTATGTTTGCCACAGCCAGGGCGCTCGATCAGGTTCGTAATACCATCTGTTATAATAAACTGAATGTTAAAATCGTAGCTACTCATAGCGGAGTTACTGTTGGCGAGGATGGAGCTTCACACCAGGCCTTGGAAGACATTAGTTTTTTTAGATCTATACCTAATATGCGGATAATAGTTCCTTGTGATGGTCCGGAGGCAAGAAGTGCTATTTTAACTGCCCACAAAGAAGAAGGTCCTTTTTATATACGTTTGGGCCGTTCAAAAATTCCTACGCTTGAAAGTAAGAAAGAATTTTCCCTGGGCAAGGGTTATATAGTAAAAGAAGGTAGTGATTTGGTAATAATTGCTTGCGGAATTCTTGTTAATGAAGCCATGCAGGCAGCCAAAACCTTAGATGAAAAAGGTATATCAACAGCTGTAGTTAATATACATACTATAAAACCAATTGATGTCCAATTGATAGAGGACCTATCCAAACGTTTTAGTAAGATTTTAGTTTGTGAGGAACATCAGAAAATCGGAGGTTTGTTTTCCGCGGTCGCTGAAGTTGTAGTTGGAAGTAATCCGGTTTTGATGGAGTCAATAAGTGTAAATGACAAATTTGGACAATCAGGGCCACCTGGGGAGTTAATTGATTTCTATGGTCTCTCCGCTAATTCTATCGCTGAAAAAGCAGCCAAATTTATACGGCAGTAAGATCAAGATCTTAAGTCCTGCCAAAATCAATCTTTACCTTAATATTACAGGAAAGTATCCTAAGGGATTCCATCGTATTGAAAGTATAGTAGAGCGAATCTCTCTTTTTGATGAAATATCTATTGAGGTAAAGAAATCTCCCCAGATAATAATTTCTTCAAATGTAAAGTCTCTGGAAACAAAAGCTAACCTCTGTTTTAAAGCAGCAAGTCTAATCAAAAAAGAAGAGAAAATAAAAGAAGGTTTTAGTATACATCTGGAAAAGAAAATCCCCATGGGCTCTGGCTTGGGCGGAGGCTCTTCTAATGCAGCTAGTACCATATTGGCTATAAAGCATCTTTTTAAGCTTAAACTCACAAGGCCTCAATTGTATAGTCTGGGTAAGAAATTGGGCAGTGATGTTAATTTTTTTCTTTCCCAAAGCCAGTTTGCTCTTCTTAAAGGCAGGGGGGAAGAAGTTACAGAGTTAAAAATAAATAGAAAATTTAGCCATTTTATCATCTGGCCTAATATTCATATATCTACAAAAAAAGTTTATCAAGCCTCGAGAGTAAAATTGACAAATTTTTTTAATAATGTTAAGATATTGCGATATGCTTTGAAGCGAAACGATGCCTCACTTATTGAGAAAAACATATTTAATGCTTTAGAGAAAAGAGCTATAATCGTTTGTAAGGACTTGCTAAAAGTAAAATCATTTTTGGGAAAATTAGATATGTTTTCGGCCATGACTGGTAGTGGAAGTGCGTTTTATACTTTTGGGCAACTTAGAGATAAGAGAAATATAAAGACATCAATTAATTTACATAAATTAGTTCCAACGAGGTGGACTGTGTTTAAAGCACACACTTTTTAAAAGGAGGTACTTTCATGGAGATCACAGAGGTCAGAGTTTCTCTTCGAGATAATGAGGGCAGACGTCTTAAAGCCTACGCAACAATAACTTTTGATAATTCTTTTGTGGTTAGAAATATAAAAGTTATTGAAGGTAACAATGGGTTGTTTGTTGCAATGCCAGCTAGAAAGTTAAAACAATTTTGTCAACGTTGCGGGAAAAAATGTGATTTAGGAAGTCAATATTGCGGGCATTGTGGTGTTCAGCTACCACCTGCTCCTAAAGAATCAGAAGAGAGTCGACAAGCTACGCATCAGGACTTAGCGCATCCGATCAATCAGGAATTTCGCGACTACCTTCAAAGTAAAGTTCTTGATGCCTATCAGAACGAAAGAACTTCTGCTCGCGGTCAAGTGAGCGAGGATAAGAGCCCTGTTGAAAACAAAAAAGAGGCTTCAAATCAAGAGGAGAAAAGCGAGGATAAGAGTCCTGCTGAAAGTAAAGACGAGGTTTCATAAAAACCCTGCATCAATAAGCTAATAAAGAGCAGACGTTATATTTCATTTAAGCGAGATGCATTTAGTCTTAATTAGATGAGTTATTTTCTCACCTGTAATTTTCATTGATGCGTTTTTAATATATATATATCCCGAAGAGGTTCTTCTAAGGGGTGATCAATTACAATAATATTCTTGCCCGGTAGTGTAATCGGTAACACAACAGCTTTTGGAGCTGTCTTTCCTGGTTCGAGTCCAGGCCGGGCAGCTTATAGCATTGATAAGGTTTAATTTTATGAAAGAAATAACCGTAATAGTATTAGCTGCAGGAAAGGGGAAACGCATGCGTTCTAGCGTACCCAAAGTCCTTCATCAGTTGATGGGCAAGCCGCTTATTTATTATGTTCTTAAAGAATTACTAGCTTTAAAGAGCATAAAGCAGATTATTATCGTTGTAGGCTATAAAGGTAATCTTGTAGAAAAAACCATAAAAAACCTTTTTCCTGAGCAAAACAGATTAAATTCTCGCTTAAAAATTGAATTTGTCTACCAAACTAAAATTTCAGGAACTGGTAGTGCTGTTAAATCAGCTAGCAAAAAAGTTGGCAAGTCTAAGGTTTTGGTTCTCTGTGGTGATGCCCCTCTTTTAACTTCTCAAACAATTTCAGGATTCATATCAGATTCTCTTCGCAAAAAATCATCTTGTAACATTTTAACTGCCAAGCTAAAGGAAGAAAATGCTCCGGGAGTTATAGTTCGTAATCCAAGGGGGAAAGTCAGGGCCATACTTGAGAAGGCCGGGTTAAGTGCTTTGGCTAAAAGTGAAATTAAAGGTAAATGTGAGTATCAGGAAGCCAATAGTGGAATCTATTTATTTAACCGCAGCGACCTCTTAAAAA
>CAJXAF010000003.1 GCA_913050175.1 uncultured bacterium | reverse complement strand
TCAGCCCGGGTAGGCAAGACATTTTCAGTCATGCTATCCAGCATCTGGGTAGCCACAACAACCGGTTTTTTCTTGCGCCGGCATCTAGCTATGATTTCTTTTTGTATAACTGGAACTTTATATATAGGAACACAAATACCCAGGTCACCCCGGGCAACTATAATTCCGTCAGCTTCGTCTATAATCTCATCAAGGTTTTCTAAAGCTTCTTGGCTCTCTACTTTAGCAAAAAACTTACATCGGGGATGCTGGCTAAGAACAATATCTTTTAATATTTTTAAGTCAAGACTGCTGCTGACAAATGACTGAGCAATAAAGTCAAGTTTATACTTAATTCCTACCTTCACATCTCTTATATCCTTATCGGTAAGAGCTGAAAAATCAAGTTTTACCCCCGGTATATTAATTCCCTTATGGCTCTTAATAGTGCCGGCTATGAGTACCTTAGTTTTTAAGCGCTTGGCTTCTACTGACTTTACCTGAAGGATTATTCTTCCATCATCAATATAGATTAAACTTCCCGATTTTATCGCTTTTAGTTGTCCCTGGTAATCAAAAAAAACCTCCTTAGGGTTTGCTGTACACTCCTCTTGGCTAAGATAGAATATCTTTCTTTTTGAAAGTTCAATCCCCTCTTTAAGCTTACCGATCCTAATTCGGTAACCTTCTAGATCCTGCATAATTTTAATAGCCCGGCGCATCTTTTTATTTAGGAGGCGAATTAATTCTATTTTTTGAATGTGTTGGGCGTGATTACCGTGAGAAAAGTTAAGCCTGACAGTATCAAGGCCTGAGGCAAACATCTTTCGTAAGATGCTGCTAGAGTTTGAAGCTGGTCCTAAAGTAGCAATGATCTTTGTCTTTGGCATATTAATTCTCCTAAAGATTTATTTATATTAAAAAAATAATATCATAAGTTGATATTTCAATAAAGAACAATATCCCTCCATCTAACGACAGAGTCCAACGAAAGAGCAATGCTGACAACGCCGGGGATCTTTATCCGGCTCAAAGTCTATGTCGGGATTAAACAATTCAGCAAATATTGCCTCCATTGCTTTTAAACAAATATTTACGATATCTTCTCGTTTAGAGTAATCTGCCTTAGAAATAAATGGTTTTTTCTCAAGGTTACGGATATTATAAAGTTCGGCGTTTATCTGGTTCTGGGGAAATTCTTTACTGATAAAAGAGTAATACAAGGGTAATTGGAATGATTTTATATTTTCCTTTATAGCCTTGCGGCTTAAATCTAAATCTTCTAAGTAAGTTAACCTCTTAGGTACATAGCCTGAGCCTCCGGTCTTATAATCAATAACCAGAATGCTCTTATCTGCCAATTCATCAATCCTATCCACAGTATAAACAAAGTCAATCTGCCTGTTGTTTAAGTTAAGAGAACCTGGGCTTCTCTGTTCAAGGCTTATTATTTTGGCGACATCACGGGAGGCTTCATTTTCTAAAAACCTCTTTAAACGTAAAGATATTATATCCTTAAGAAGAAAAGCATCAGACTTCATTCGCTGGGCAATCTCCTCAGCAAACTTCTTATCCATAAGTTTAAAGAAATACTCTTTAAAATCCTTATCAATTAAGGGTTTTTTATTGATAAATTTCCTCAGAGAATCCTCAAGCAACCCATGAATAAAAGTTCCAATAGTTGTGCTCTGAGGAGCCATAAGCATATCCTCTCTTTCTTCCAATCCTAAAACATAACGAAAATAGAATTGCAAGGGGCAATGCAAATATGTATTTATCCGGCTGGCTGAATAGGTCATTGCTTTTAAAGCTTTTACCACTTCTTTTGTTTTTTTAATAGCCAGCGACTTTGAGCTTGCCTTAAGCGAGAAGGAAGCCTTTAGAATTGGCATAACGCCTAAGGCTTTAACTTCTTTTTCTTGAGTCCAGATAAGCTCTTCAATAAATCGACTTTTTTCATTTATACCGTCATTTGCATATATCAGGTGAACATTATTAGCCCCAGAAATTAAACGCATGAATTGATAGCGCTGGATTTCTTCTTCCTTTTCCAGGCGATTTAAACCCAAGGAAAGCATTACCTCCCTTGGTATCAAAGGTTCATAAATCTTTAATTTAGGCAGATGAGATTCGTTAACATCCATGATAATTACATTAGAAAAATTAAGCGACCTAGTTTCAAACAAACCAAGAATCTGAGTACCCTTTAAGGGTGAACCTTTAAACGGTACTTTTTCACTCTCTAACTTTTGATCAAAGATCTCCCAGATATCATCGCTTTTAAACTTTTCCTGATTAAAAGACAAGTTGCTCAATTCATCAGAAATAACCTGTAAACAATTGATAGAATTTATATTTAGCCCTGATCCTAAGATATTACTTTCTCCCATCAAAACAGAAATCAAAATGTTAAGTCTCTGACAAAATGCTTTAAAACTATCGACTTCTTCCCAATTTCTAAATAATAAATCATGCATATCTTTTAGGCTCTTTTTAATCTTTTCCCGCTCAATACTTATGCCGGCATTTTTTAACAACTCTAAAGCAATAGAGCTAATTTGCTTTTCGGCCTCAATCTTATTTAAATCAATAAATAGACTTCCACCGACTGAACTTTGGTAAACGCCCTTTAAAATATCCTCAACTGTATTTAATAAAATAGCAGTTATGTCCTCAAACTGGCTAAATTTTAAGTTCCTGACTAAGGGGTGTTTTAAAACATTTAAATAATCCTGACTATAGTATAAATTATCTTTTTTGCTCTGTTGAACTTTAGCCAATAAGTCAAAGAAAACATAAACAGCAGTTCTCTTTAAGGGATAGCCTAAAGATACATTACAATCAGAAAGCGAAGTTGAGAGCTCACTTAATAAAGGCACTACTGAATCAGCCCGAGGTAGGACTATAACACTATCCGATTTTGATTTTATTTTCTTATCAAAAACTTCTCGCACAAGACAGGCTTGAGAATGCAAGTCAAAACCCTGATAGAGCGATAGATTATGCTTTTTTCTTAACTGAGCTTCACTATCTATTACCAAACCTAGATTTTTGGCATTTTTTGCTAAAACCGACCAGTCTCTGCCTGACCCTTGAAAAATACAAACAGCTTTATCTTTATCAAGAAAAGCTTTAATTATTCTTTCTTCAGTCAAATGGAGATAGAAAAAATTACAGAATATTACTTTATCAAATTTATTTAACTCTAAATTTTTTACTTTTTGAGAAGCCAATAAATATTTCCCAGCCCGGGAAGTAAAAGATTTTTTATTCAACTCCTGGTGATAAAGTTGACGCAGTTTAACAATATCAGCTAAGAGTTCATTTATATTGCTAGGTATTTCGTAACCAATCTCAGCACTCTGTTCAATAGCCTTTAAAGTTGCCTCTTTGATATCCTCTAAATCTAATTGTTCGATAAAGGAAACTATCTCCTGGGCCCAGGGAAGAAACTCTTTAAAACTCTCTCTCTGCTTTAATAAGCCTGGTATATGGTTTTTGGCCAGAGAATAAATTAAAAAACAGGCATCCAAATCAGCGATTGTGCTCCGAGAGTCATCGACAATTGAATCGATGAACTTATCGATAGAAAATATAGACGGCGGCAAGAATTCTTTCTTGATTTTTTTGGATAGGGCCTTTTTTAGAAATAGCCCCGGCCGCTGGCCGCCAAAAACACAAGCTACGTTTTCTAAGGGAGTGTTTTTCTTAAGGAATTCATCGATAAGAAAGTCTGCTAATTTCTCAATAAAGTTTTCTCCGAAGTTATAAACAAAAACTTTTTTCATGATTTAAGTCCTGCCTCCTCTAAAGATAAATCATTAAGATAGAGCAGGAATCCTCTAACCTTTGCTTTTGGATAAATATTGGTAATTATTTTTATGTAGCTAACCACTTGGCTGTGATCCTGATTTTTATCGTTGGCCGAGCTCTTATAATCTACTACCCAGACTTGATCGCTTTTAACAATAAGGCGATCTATTCGCTTTGAATTGCCATTTATATCTATGACTTCTTTTTCACAAAAGACTTCTGCATCTTTGGGATAAAAAATATCTTTTAAGTTCTTCCTTATAATAATAGCTGTAAGTTTTTCTTTATAATATGGTAGATCTTCGGACAATTTATAAAGACTCTTAGCATAATTATAAGCAGACTCAATAATTATATTAAGATCTTTACCCTGGCAGTTATTAATCCGGGATAAAATAGCATGGATTATCTTGCCCTCTCTTATTTTTTCCCTGTTTATGACCTCAGCCTTGGTGGTAAATTCTTCTTCCAAAGTAGAAATCCAATCCTTGTACTTAGATGGGTCAATTTCAATCAAAGCCTCTTCTTTTGCATGGCTCTCACTGCTTAGAGTTCTTCTCTTTCCTGAAATAGTTACCTCATTGGGTATAAAAAAGGTGGCTTTATTACTAGATGCAGCGCTTTTCTTCGGTAAATATATATAGAGCTCACTCTTAGCCCTGGTTAAGGCGACATAAAGATTATTAAGCTCATCAATGCAAGCCTTTTTATAGTTTTCTGAATAAATTATTTTTAAGTTTTTAGAGTACTGCCTGTGGTTTTTTGTAATCCGCAGAAGAGAAAAGTCGCTACTCCCCTTTGAAGTTACATAAGAGCTGCTGCCTTTGCCGGCAGTTTCAGGAGTAATGTCAATTCGCAAAAAAGGAATGATTACCACTTCAAATTCTAAACCTTTGGCCTTATGAACAGTTAAAACTTTAAGGGAATTACTTCTGGCAACACTTACATAAAGATCTAAGGCTTCAGCATCATCTAAATAAAGAAGAAAAGCATTTAAACCTGTACAATCTTCCTCCTTTGTTTTGATAAGTTCGAGAAATTTCATAAAAAATGCCTGTAATTGGCTGAAGTTACCTAAGAGGTTAAAACGTTGGTAAATTGATACTACCAGCTCATAGGAAGAGACGACTCCTGTCATTTCTATAAAATCAATAAAATATTCTTTGAGAAACTTCTTAAATTTTTTCTCTTGGGAGAAGCGCTCAAAGAGAGACTCTCTGGGAAGACCGTTACCTTTTTTCTTTTTCAAAGAAAAAAGGTACTGGTGCATTTGCTCAGGTGGTATAGAAGTAATTTTTGAAAAAATATCTCCTAAAATAAATGACGCCAAACTTAGATCATCACGCGGGCAATAGAGAAACTTCAAGAAAGATACTAACTCTCTAATTTGTGAGTTTTCTAAAACATTTAAAGTCTTCTCAGATTCTACAGCTATATTAGCTTCTAAGAGCCAGGATGTCAGAAGCTCGACTTCATTATTGTTGCGGGCCAAAATAGCTATATCTTCCAACCTAAAACTCCTTTTTAACTCAGCTGTTAAACTTAAGAGTTCACTTTTCATTATTTCATCACGTTGGGATTGATTGCTTTCATCAAGCCTTTTAACTGATACAAAACCACCGCTATTCTCTTTTTTAATCTCCTGATCAGCATCAGAAAAAACACCAAGGACTTCTTCCAAGTCCTGGCCTCCACCGATATCCTCAGCCATTTTGCTGTTTATAAGAGCGGTCTTTAAATTATTTAGGGAGAAAATCCTATTGTTAAAATCGACTATTGCTTTCTGGCTGCGCCAGTTTTTCTTTAAATGAACCGGACTTACGTTAAAGTGGCTAAAGCCTCCTTTTACCCTATCGAAGAGTTGAGCCTGACCTCCGCGAAAACGATAGATAGCTTGCTTTTTATCACCAACGTAAAAAAGAGTTCCTCCACAGGATAAAGCATCCTCAACCATTAAATAAAGATTCTGCCACTGGAGAACGCTTGTGTCCTGAAACTCATCAATTAGATAGTGTTTAAATCTTGTAGCCAAGCGATAATAAATTTCAGCTACAGTGACTCCGCCCTCATCAAAGAGAAGACCAACCTTTCTATTGAGCTCTTCAAGGAATAAAATATCCTCTTTTTTAGAAACTAATTGAAAAAAATCAAGGAGTTCAGAAAAAAGCTTTATATAAGGATTGTAGGCAACTTCTGAATCCAGCTCAACTAACTCAGTTAAGGCTTTAGATATATCTTTCCACTTATTAGAGAAACCAACTTCCAATTCTGCGCCTTTATTAAGAGGAGGATTTTTACTGGCAAAAGCAGCCGGCAAACTGGATATATCGAAACTATCTTTATTTTTTTCTAAAAAACTTAAAATGTGTCTTTTAGTATTAGCATTCATTTTTTGAGGGAGATTTTGCGAAAGGGTAAGGATTTTTTTATATATTACTTTTTTTTGTTTTATAATATCTGAGGTCGATCCCTGGTTTTCTATGAAAGTCTTTCCTTGCTTATTAACTAATCTAAAAATAGTCTGGATAAACAATAATATATCATCCCGAGGAAACCAACCGCTACGGTTTTCAACAAAAAGATAATGACGCAAAAACTCCTCCATAAGTGAATAGATTCCTGGATCTTTCTGGGCTCGCTCAATGACTAAATCTAAACAATAGGCTAAGTATTTACGATAGTCGCGTTTAATTTTAAAATGGGCAGAACGGTCAATATTTATTGCTGAGCCTAAAAGAAGGGCATTGATAAAACTGTCGATTGTTTGAATTTGGAAAAAATTATAATTCTTTATTATGAGATCAACTAAGATTTTTGCCTTTAGGCGAGCTGTGTTTTCATCTACGCCAAGAAGACTAATAACTTCAGCTTCTTCGGCTTTATCCTCAAAATTATCCAAAGCTATTCTTTTTAAAAAATATAATATTCTCTCTTTCATCTCCAACATAGCTTTGTTAGTAAAAGTTATAGCTAAGACGGATCGAAGCGGTATTTGATCTAAGCTTACCTTGGGGTTAATTAAAAGTTGAAGGTAGCGCTTAGCAAGCGCATAAGTCTTACCTGAACCGGCAGAAGCCTCTACTACAACTACCTGGGGAAAATTAAGGCTAGGTACCTGATTATTTTTATCCATCAGTTTTATTAGAAAAGAAACCTATAGGTATAATGTATATTGAGAAGTTGCTTTTGATAGGAAGAGACGAATCGAAAGGTTATTTTAAAAATCTATCCTGCAATTTCTTAAAGTAATAATTTGAAAACTTATCCTGTTTTGATTCTTCAACTTCGATTATTTCACCGCCGCAAAAATAACCATCTTCAGGACCGATAAACTCAGACCAAGCCACTGCCATTTTTATTCTAACTGAATCGAGTTCATCGGGTATAAAATAATCAATGAGCAAAACTTGCCCCTTCTTCCACTCCATTTGGCAGGAAAAACAAACACCCATAAGGGAAAGGTTCTTTGTCTTTGCCGAAACAGTTTTACCTGCTTCTTTTAAAGAGCGAACTTCGAGGAAGTCTCCTACGTCAAGTCTTACTAAGCGTCTTTTATTATCCATGTTTCTTAAATTTAAGGCTTTCTGAGTAATTATAATTATATCAAAAAAAGCCTAAAATTCACCTTTATTTTTTCTTATGGTTATAGGAGGTTATTTCAGCTTTTTTTAAGACTTTTTTGCGTAAATCAAGCTCTAAATCAACCCCCCGAATATAAGCTAAAGAACAAATATCCATCATGAGAGTCGCTAGGGTATTTTTACTGTTTTCCTTAGATCCTAATTTTTTTATACTCTTACTTATACGCTCTATAGGTAAATCTTTGGTTTTTTTGCCTTTAACATGAGCTAGCTCCTTAAACAATATATTAGCTAAGAGCAGAGAAGGGGCATTGAGGGGAAGTCTATTTTTAATAGACTTTCGCTTCTTTGCCTTAGCCTTACTCTTTATCCAGTGCTTTAGGACCTCTCCTTTTGTATTTAGTTTTTTAGAAGAAAAAACATGGGGATGACGAGTGATTAACTTTTTATTTACTTCTTTTAAAACATCAGAAACTTTAAATTTATTTTTTTCAGAAAACATCTCGGCAATAACTATAAGTATAAGAAAAATATCACCTAGTTCTTCTTTGATGCTTTTGTGATTCTTTGCGGCTATAGCATCTATTAACTCATAAACCTCCTCTAAGAGGTAGTGGGTCATATTATCTACGGTCTGAACCCGATCCCAGGGACAACCTTTGGGCGAACGTAAAATCCTGATAGTTTCTAGGAGAGCATCAAAATCTTTCATAATTTTAATCTTTTATCTTATTTAAATGCACGATGTCACTAAGCGGCCGCTTAGGAACATGGAGCTGGTTATTCTCATCCAGCCAATATTTTATATTTTCTGAATCAGTCTCAAGTATGGGAGATTCATCCGGGTAACCTACTGCAATAATTGAGTCAACCATATAGTAGTCAGCGATACCAAAAATCTGCCTAATTACGTCCTCCTCGAAGGCAACAACCCAACAACAACCTATACCAAAAGAAAGAAAAGTTAAGGTTAAGTTTTCTACGGCTGCGCCAATATCCCTGGGGTTACACTTAGGAGACTTTTGGCTATTACTTAAAACTGCAATATAAAGTCTTGGCCGCTGGTTGGGGCCAGGATCCCTCTTCGGTTTTACATAGCCGGCCCAACGCAAATTGGGAAATATTTTATCCTGTAAGGATTTATCATCAATAACTAAGTATTCAAGAAATTGATAATTTGCCGCTGAGGGGGCTAGCCGGGCTGCATTTAGAGCCATGTCAATAGCCTTTTTAGGAATAGGCGTCTGTTTAAATGCCCTTATGGTACGCCGCTTAAGGATTGTTTCATAGGTATTATTTTCCATATTAAAAAATGGGTTAGCTGGACCTATTTTTTTAATTAATTCTTTTAAGAAGATCCTCGTAGATTAAATGAAGCCGCATTTTCCAGAGACCTTTATGATTAAGCTCTTGCACATTTCGGTAATAAGTGCTATCCCATTTACTAGTTGAAATAAATAACTCTAAGCTTTGATCAACTTTGTCTCCTCCGACAAGAGAAGCCATATCTTCAACCATAAAGGCAAACCTATCAACTTCAGCAGATTTAAGCTTATCCTCAGCCTCATACTCAAAGTTTAAATCGCTGATCCGCAGACGAAGCCCATTATTGGTAAAAATATCAAGCAGCCGGTTAAATCGCAAATCTTTTACCTTTCCTTCTTTTTTGCCTCGGGCTAATAAGTTCCAAGCACCCAAGTTAGTTAAGGCAGTAATGTAACTTAAATCTCCCATGATATCATCTTCACCATCTCCGGACTCACTCATCCCATAAATAAAATAAGGCAGTTGAGATAAACAAATATATAAAATATTAGAAACAGCAATCTCGTAGTTTTTGCTGTTTTCGCCGACAAAGGAAATTTTATCTTTTTGAAGGCTAACTTTACGGATATCTCGGATAAGCGGGTATTCAAGAATGGTTTTTTGAGCAACTGCAACAACCGGAGTCCCTATTGACTGAATAAGCTTAGCAGCTTCAAAGGCTTCCTCTCTGTTAACTTTTTGTAAAATAATTCCGTCTTTCTTTTTTAAATTGTGGTCGGCATTATAAGCCAATTTCATTCCAATATTTTTACCGTCTCTCATTCCGATTGAGCGCAAGATCTTAGTAATTTCATCGCTATTCCATAGAGCCTCATCAAAAAGCTGAGCTAAAACGCAAAATTGCCCTTTTTCTTTGGCTGAAGCCATAAAAATTACCTTTAAAGCTTTATTGATTCTGTTTACTTCTTTTTTAGCTTCGGTTATCAAAGTTTTATCAGAGATTTCGTCGGCCCGCTTAAGGCCTTTATTCAGGTATTCAAAACCTTCGGTTGCATCTTTAAAAGCTCGAATATACAAAATGCCCAGATGACAAAAAGCAGCTGCACTGCATTCATGATCAGAATATTGTGAAATTAAGCGTGAGTACGCCTGAAGGGCAAGTAAATTATTACCCCTCTGATTTAATATATCTGCTATCCGACTCTGGTATTTTGGCTTAAGCGCTCCCGGTATAGAATAACGCTCAAACAATGCATAAGACTCAATAGCTTTCTCAATATTACCTTCTTCAAAAAACTTAGTAATCTCTTCTTCAAATTCCTTAAAGCCTTTAGTTTTTTCTTTCTTTACTTCAGTTGCTTTCTGAACTATTTTATCAAATTCTTTCTCTTCTTCTTTCTCTTTCAACTCCTGAGGCATAAGCAAAGTATCGGACTTAAATAATAAAGACTTGATAAGTGCGCCACCTAAGATGCCGAATAAAAATCCTCCTACGTGAGCACCGTAAGCAACATTGCTCCCTCCCAAGAAAGAAGAAGTTATTGTTCCGTAAAGCACCTGCAGTAAGAACCAAATGCCCAGAAAAGTATAGGCACTTATCTTGACCTTTATCGCCATGAAATATAAGAAAAAAATAGTTCTTACTTTAGCTTTAGGGAAAAGCATAAAATAAGCACCCATTACTGCACTAATCGCTCCACTTGCTCCAATACAGGGAATTTCAGCTAGAGTTGGCGAAGAAAGTAAAATATGGCCTAAGGAAGCAAACACTCCTCCTAATAGATAAAAGAGAATGAATAACCCTGTTCCTATTTTATCTTCGATATTATCCCCAAAAAGCCACAAGAACCACATATTTCCGATTAAATGGAAAAAGCTAGCATGTAAGAAGATGCTGGTAAACATAGTAAGGAGTGAAAATTGTCCGGGGATGAATCCAAAGCGAAGAATAATATTCTCAAAGTCAGGACGAAAGTTAAGAATAAAAAAGAGTACAATGTTTACGGCAACAAGAAAAAAAGTAAAATAAGGTATACGTTGTTTAGGATTTTCGTCAAAATAAGGAAGCATTTTATTTAGCCTTTTGCAATTATTTTACTTGAAAGGTAAAAGGAAGGCAATAGAAAACTATAAGGTTAGGATATAAATCTCCTCCTAATAACTGGGATATCCCCAAATATGCAAATCTTGGTCAATTTTTTCTATTTTCAAATCTCCTAATTTAGAGCAAAAATTAGGATTTTTGGCACCAACTCCTGAGATTGAACCAAGGGCATCTTTACCGGCAATTATCTTTGTTGAGATAAAAAAATGCATCTTATCAATTAGCTTTTCATCAAAAAATCTTCCCAAAGTAAAAGAACCGCCTTCAACAAAGACAGACATAATACCCAGCTTAAAAAGAATTTTCAAAATCTTAGATAAAGACAATGTTGAGTCTTTATTTTTATCTAGAAAGAAAACCCTGACCCCTGGTTTTATATTTTTTGCCTTTTTTTTACTGGACTTAGCTGCAAAAATTATTACTTTTTTAGGATTGTTTTTTAGTATTTTTGAATTGGGCTTGATCCTTAAACTTGGGTCGATGATCACTTTAAAAGGGTTTCTTTTATTGCCTTTAAGAAGAGGGTCATCTTTAATCACTGTGTTAATTCCCACCAGAATAGCGTCATGTTCGTCCCTTAAAGATTTTGCAAAATCACGACTATTTTTAGAGGTGATCCATTTAGAAATACCTTTAGCCGTAGCAATCTTACCATCAAGACTCTGGGCAACCTTGGCGGTAACAAAAGTTGATCTCTTTAACATATTTTTAAAAAAGACTTCATTAGCTCTTAAGGCCTCATTTTTTAATAGACCAAGGCTGACCTTTATTCCGGCCTTTCTTAATTTTCTAATTGAGGTGCCATTAACTTTCGGATTAGGGTCAGGAACTGATATCACTACTTGCTTTAACTTATGTTTTATAATTTCATCTACACAAGGGCTAGTCAGACCAAAGTGTGAACAGGGTTCCAAGTTGATATATAGGCTTGCGCCCTTTAATGATTGCTTATCTATCTTCCTTATGGCTTCAACCTCAGCATGAGGCTTACCAGCAGCTTTATGGTATCCTGATGATATTATCTTATTATTTTTAACTATAACTGCCCCAACTATCGGGTTTGGCGAAGTGAAACCTTTAGTTCTTTTAGCCAAATTAAGAGCTTTTTGCATAAAATAAGAGTCAGAATTGTCTTTTTTCCTCATAGTGAAAGATTTAAAAATATTTTATTGAAATCAATTGTAAAAGAAGCCGTAATCATAAATAAGGCAAGATTAAACAGAAACGCTCTAAGCTAACTCAACACTAGCAAGCCGATTCTTCATTTCCTGAACCCACTGATAAGGCACATCTACACAACCGATACTAGTATAAGCCTTATAGCTGCCATGAGCATCAGAACCACCGCTTTTTAAAAGATTATGTTTAGTAGCTATGTTACTATACATAGAGCTTCTGGCTTCAGACATCCCCGGATAAGATACTTCCAGACCGTCAAGACCAAAACCAATAAACTCCTGGACCCAGGATTGATCAATCAGCATATGAGGATGAGCAATAAAAGTCAAACCACCGACATCCTTGATCATTCTAACTACATCTTTTACTGAATGTTTAAGACGTGACTGATAAGCTGGCCTTCCCGGAGACAAAAATTTCCCAAAAACTTCTTTTAATGATCTGACTTGGTTTTTCTCAACTAAATATAAGGCTAGATGAAGTCGGGTAGCAACAGTATTGGTTAACCTTGAAAGGAATTCATCTTTATCTACGGATAAACCCAAACCATTAAGCTTATCTGCCATAATTAAGATACGTTCCTTTCTTAAATCTTTTATAACAGCTAGTTGATCTATAAGTTTTTCATTGGTTGAATTAATGAAATAACCTAAAATGTGGACCTCGCTGTTCCTATGTTGAGCACTAAATTCAATGCCTTCAATAAACTCCATATTAAGACTACGGCTTAAACTTAAAGCTTTAGATAGACCACTGACAGTATCATGATCAGTAATTGCAAGACAGCGCATATTCTTTTCTTTGGCATAGTTAAAAATGCTTTCAATATCAGCATCGCTGTCAGAAAAATTAGAGTGGATATGCAAATCGCAGGGGCCCTTATACTCGTTCATTATTTTTTTTGCTCTCAGTTTTATATATTTTATCTAAAATTCCATTAACAAAGCGAGGTGAATCAATATCACCAAAACGCTTAGCTAACTCAATAGCCTCATTGATAGAGACTTTAGGCGGTATATCGTCGATAAATATTAATTCAAAACAAGCTATTCGTAAAATACTACGATCAATAACAGCCATCCTATCTATCTGCCAATTCTTAACATGTTTCTCTATGAAAGCATTAATAGCGCTTATGTTGCTGACAGTGCCCTCGACTAATTGAGAGAAAAAATCTACAACTTCTTCTTTTTGAGGGGTATTTTTGAGGTAATTTTCAATAGTTTCTTTGGGGCCGGATTTAGTTATTTCAATCTGATAAAGAAGGCATAAGGCAATTTCTCTGGCTTTAGATCTTAAACGCATATATTTAAATTAGAAAGATAAACTAATCCCGGCTTCTAGTTAAGAGCCCCATTGTAAAAGAACTTATATTTGAGTAAAAATATCACTCATCTCAATAGCTGAAAGAGCTGCTTCTCTGCCTTTATTCCCTTGTTTTGTTCCGGCTCGCTCAATAGCTTGTTCAACCGTATCAGAAGTAATAATACCGAATATTACCGGGCGCTTCTTCTCAAGGGAAATCTGAGCTACACCCTTAGCAAGCTCAGCAGCAATAAACTCAAAATGAGGAGTATCTCCCCGAATAACAGCACCTAAAGCAATTATGGCATCATACTTTTTTGCATCTATCTTGCCTAAAGCCTGAGGAATTTCAAATGATCCCGAAACCCAAATCACTGTTATGTCTTTTGAAAGAACTCCAGCCTTTGAAAGCGTATCTAGACAGCCTCCTAGTAATTCATTGCTAATAAACTCATTAAAGCGGGAAATAACAATAGCTATCCTTCTGCCCTTACCTGAAAAATTTCCTTTAATTTCCTTCATCTCGCCCTCCTTATAAAATATGATCCATCTTATCTTTTTTTGTATTTAAATAATGCTTGTTATCCTTGCAAGCTGTAATCTGCACCGGCACTCTCTCAACTATTTCCAGGCCATAGCCCTCAAGGCCGATAATTTTCTTTGGATTATTAGTAAGAAGCCTTATTTTTTTAATACCTAAGTCAACTAACATCTGAGCACCAATACCATAGTCACGCAAATCAGCAGCAAAACCAAGTATCTCATTAGCTTCAACTGTATCAGCTCCTTGATCCTGCAAACCATAGGCTTTTATCTTTGCTTTTAAACCAATACCTCTACCTTCCTGGCGCATATAAAGAAGGACTCCCCCTTCTTTAGAGATAACCTCCAAGGCTTTTTGTAACTGTGTCCCGCAATCGCAGCGGCGCGAAAGAAAAGCATCACCGGTAAGGCACTCAGAGTGCACTCTAACTAAAATCGGCTTATCACTTATCGCACCCTTAACTAAAGCAAGATGTTCGCTTTTATCAATTAAAGATTCATAAACATGGATATCAAAATTTCCAAATTGTGAAGGCAATTTTGCTTGGGCTGATTTTTTAATAAGACACTCTTTTTGCCCGCGATATTCAATTAAAGAGGCAATAGTACAGAGTTTTAAATTATGTTCTTGGGAAAATTTTATTAGATCCGGCAAGCGGGCCATAGAACCGTCTTCTTTAATGATTTCACAAATTACTCCGGCTGGATATAATCCGGCTAAAGAAGCTAAATCAATTGCAGCTTCGGTATGACCGGCCCTGACTAAAACTCCGCCTTCTGCCGCCTCCAAAGGGAAGAGGTGTCCGGGTTTAATTAAATCTTGAGGTTTACTCTTGGAATTAACTAAAATTTCAATTGTCCGGGCACGATCAAAAGCAGATATACCGGTTGCTACACCAGAGGCAGCATCAACTGATACTCGCCAAGCAGTTTTGAAAGGATCTTTAGAACCATGATAATGCATGGGCTCTAAATTTAATTCATCAATTCTTGATTTTGTTAAAGGAACGCAGACTAATCCTTTAGCTTTAGTAATCATAAAATTGATAACTTCCGGCTTAGCAAATTGAGCGGCAATAACTAAATCGCCTTCATTTTCTCTGGCCTCATCATCAACTACGATTACCGGCTTACCGGCCTTTACATCCTCAATTACATCTTTAATCGGGCTAAACATAGTATGATAAGTTAACTCATAAGCGTATTTTTGTCAAGAATTTATAAGGGGAATTGCCTTATATGAAGTTTGTCTTTTAAGGCAGGCTTGAGCCAATACTACCCTGAACACCAATGCCGTCTGCTACGCCAGGACCCACCGTAAGCACCAGCATCATTGCGTGCATTGCCTTGCGATGGCGGGATAGATACGTCATTATAGGCAATATCAGGATTGCCCAGGTCAATTGCCAGAGAAGGGAGAACGCCATCCAACTGGTACTTTGTTGCTGGCTGAAAACCAGGTGTTATCCCAGAGGGATCTATTTGATAGGTTGCCACTAGATAAGAAACTCCGGGATTGGCGCTATTCCAAAAACTATCATTTGTCGGTAGGCCAAGAGGAGGAATTGTGTGGTTGCCTATACTTAAGTTGGGATCATCAAAGTCTGTCTCAAAAATTAACCTTTCCGAGACTGAATTAGCATATTCAACAGCAATTATATTATGACGCTCTTTAGTAAGGAGATAACGAACATAGACAACACCTGCAACAAGTCCGGAAACAACAATCAAAACAAGGATTGTAGCAACTATTATTTCAATTAAAGAAAATGATTTTTTTACCATACGATTAGGACTCCTACCATATAAATATACACTATAATGCTAGAAAGGACAAAGTAAATCGTCAAAAATTAGTAAATAATTGAGATCATTATTTTAAAAATATTATCTAAACCCTTGGCAGACAATACCTAAGGAGAATAGTCAAAGTATATAATTTTATTAGTGGATGGGATATTTTAGACTAAGAAGTGCTTAGCGCTTAGTCCACTGGAATCGTTTTCGGGCACCTTTTCTTCCATACTTTTTTCTTTCTTTTGCCCGAGGATCACGAGTAAGTAAGTCCTCTCTTTTTAGAGATGACCTTAACTGGGGGTTCCAAGTAATTAGACATCGGGAAATGCCTAAACTAACTGCGCCGGCTTGACCGCCTTTGCCTCCGCCTCTTACGTTGGCGGCTACATCAATCTTTTGATCTAATTCAACTACAGCTAAAGGTTTTTTTACCTGCATAATATTATCAATAGTAGAAAAATAATCAGTAAAATCTCTTCCATTGACAACGATTTTGCCTGTGCCTTCAAGCAATAATCTTACTCTGGCTACAGCTTCTTTTCTTCTTCCGGTAGCAGAAAAAAAATCTTTTTTTGGTTTTTTTGATTTATCTTTCATAATTATACTGTTATTGCTTTAGGCTTTTGTGCCACTTCTAGATAAGTCTCATCAGCATAAACTCGAAAAGACTTTAACATTTGAGCACCAAGATTGTTTTTAGGAATCATTCCCTTTACTGCTAAACGAAGTACTAAGGAATGGTTTTTTTCCTTTAAGGTTTTAAGGTTCATCTCTTTACGCCCACTGGGATATCCACTGTACTTATCATAAACTTTTTTGAGCTCTTTATTGCCGGTAACGCGTATATGCCGGGCATTAATTACTATGACTTTATCGCCACAAAGAGCATTAGGCGTATATATCGCCTTATTTTTACCCATTAAAACCCTAGCTATTCTAGTAGCTAAACGTCCCAAGATCTTATCCTTGGCATCAATTAGGACCCAATCTCTAGTTTCTTTAGTGAAAAATTTAGTCGTTTTTACCTTTTTCATAGGTGCAGTTTTATCATATATATGAAAAATGTCAACATTTATTGCAGTAAGTACATAACCCTAAATTTAATTGAATTCGTTGACTCCTCTTACTTATGGCTGAGGTTTGGCCTCAATCAAGGACTAGGCACTAAAGTAATTTTACCCTCATAAAGAGCCTTTCCTACAATAGCGCCCCAAATAAAGGGAAAATCGTCTTTTAGCCTCTTAAAATCATCCTCGCAAGCAACCCCGCCTGAGGCAATAATATTTAAGTCTTTAAACTTAGCCAGCTCATTTATCTGGTTAAAATCAAGACCAATAAGAGTTCCATCCCGGCTTATATCAGTATAAATTATCCATTTTATGCCTTTATCTTTCAACTGGGAAATAAAATCCAAAGCTCTTAAGTCGGTTTTCTCCTGCCAGCCCTTTACAGCTAAACAGGAATCAATTACGTCAACACCAACAGCTATTCTTTCCGGGCCGACAGCTTGAATTAAATTATCTAAAAAATCGCTATCTAAGCTCTTTGTGCCAATAATGACTCTCTCAGCACCTAAGGCAATTAGCTCTTTGGCTTTAGATAAGTCTCTAATTCCTCCACCTACCTGGACTTTGATATTTATCGATTTAAGAATATCCTTAATAATTGAAAGGTTATCGCCCTGATCTAAAGCAGCAGAAAGATCAACTAAGTGCAATAACTCTGCACCAAGAGATTGCCACTCCTTGGCCATAGCTAAAGGATCGTCACTGTAAATGGTAGATTTATCCGGGTTGCCCTTTAAGAGACGGACAACTTGGCCTTGGTATATATCTATCGCCGGAATAATTATCATAATTTAAAACCTTTAACAGAACTTTAGAAAATTATTAAATAATTTTAAACCCAATTTCTGGCTCTTTTCAGCATGGAATTGAACAGCCCAAATATTATCTTTGTGAATACTTGAGGCAAACTCAATACCATAATCAGTAGTTGTTAAGATTACATCTTTATTCTTGGGAGCACAGTAGTAAGAGTGTACAAAGTAAAAAAAATTATCACCTTTAATGCCCTTAAGTAAAGCTGGTGACTTTGAATCTTGTTTCTTTATCTTTATCTGATTCCAACCCATGTGAGGTATTATTAGATTATTTGTTTTGAATTTCTTGACTCTACCTTTGATGACGCCGAAACCACTTAAGCCTGGGGCTTCCGAGCTTGCCTCAAATAAGAGCTGCATACCCAAACATATACCTAAAAAAGGTACACCATCTTTTATCTTTCCTTTAATTAGATTAAAGAGTTTTCTCTTTTTTAGCTCCCTCACAGCCCGGGCAAAATGGCCCACTCCGGGAAAGATTATTTTTTTCGCCTTCTTTAAGGCATTTACCGAAGAAGTTGTTATAGTCTTATGGCCTAGGAGGCTAGCAGCATTAGCCACGCTCTTAAGATTTCCCATTCCATAATCAACAATAGCAATCATGATTTTATTTAATTATTCTTGGTAAGTTTAATCTATTATCCCTTTAGTTGAAGGAACACCTTTTCTCCGGGGATCAATTTGGGTAGCTTGGTCAAGGGCCTTTCCCATAGCTTTAAATAGAGCTTCGAGAATATGATGCAAGTCTCCTTCTCCTGATTTAATAGTATAAACCAGACTTAATCCAGTATGTTGTACAAATGCTTCTAAAAATTCCTCGGCATGTTTTGCAGTGAAGTTTGTATCATCAAATGTTTTATTCTGCCAAGTATCCATTATAGTTGAGTGATTGGCTGCCGGAACCTCTCGGTGTAAAGATGGTCTGCCGCCTATATCAATACTTGCCTCAACCGCTACCTTATCCATAGTAATAGTAGCATCGCCATAACGGTTAATACCTGACTTATCTCCTAAAGCCTCTTTAAAAGCCTTGCCCAGGGCTATACCAATATCCTCAATTATATGGTGCTGGAGGTCTCCCCCAGCATCTAGGCTTAAGTCAAAAAGGCCATGAAAAGAAAACAAAGTTAAGAGGTGGTTTAAAGGCTCAAACCCAGTACTTATCTTAGTAGTTCCCTGACCGTCAATATTTAACTGACCGCTTATATCAACTTCGTTAGTTTTTCTCTTAATTTGTACTTGCCTCATCTTGGTTACTCTCCCTATTTAATAAATTTTCAATTATGTAGAAAGCCTGGCCTTAACACTCTCAATGTGTTTTGTCATGCCTTCTAAGGTTGCTATCCGCTCTAAGACACTGGCCTCCTCCTGGAGGGCTTTCTTAGTATAGTTTATAACATGAACTTCTTTTAAAAAATCTTTTACTGAGAGACAGGAAAAAAATCTACTCGTCCCGGCTGTAGGCAAAACGTGACTGGGGCCAGCAGTATAGTCACCTAAAGCCACCGGAGTATAATCCCCTAAGAATATTGCCCCGGCATTTCTAATCTTTTTAATCAAAGAAGCTGGTTTCTTAGTTAGAATTTCTAAGTGCTCAGGAGCAATACGGTTAACCACTTCACAACCTGCCTCTAGATTTCTCACCCGTAAAGCCAGACCGGGAATTTTTCGTTTTCTTACTTCCCGGATTATTTTCTTTGAATTAGTAACAAGAATACCTAAACCATTATAGTGTTCAATCTGTGCTTCTAAATCAGAAATTATATAATCAATGTTCGCATCTTTGGAAGCTAAGATGACTATCTCTGATGGTCCGGCAAGCATATCTATATCAACCTTACCAAAGAGTTGGCGCTTAGCTTCAGTTACAAATTCATTACCCGGGCCAACTATTTTATCAACTTTTTTAATTGTTTTTGTTCCGCAGGCTAAAGCTGATATGGCCTGCGCTCCGCCAATGCGATAGATTTCTTTAATTTTAAGTAAAGACGCTATAGCTAAAATAAAAGGATTTACATTCTTATCCTGCGAGGGAGGTGAAGCCAGGACAACTTCTTTTACTCCGGCTACCAAGGCTGGAATAACTGACATATAAACTGAAGAAACCAAAGGCGCTGTTCCTGCCGGAACATAAACTCCCACTCTCTCTAAAGGAACATAGCGGCTGGTAAGAGTCTTACCGTTAGGCTCTTTGACCCTGATTGTCTTAGGAATCTGGCGTTTGTAAAATTTAGTAACATTATCAATAGCCATCTTAAAATCAGAAATCAAGGATGAGTCTAATTCATTAAAAGCTGCGCTTATCTCTGATTCACGAATCTGTAATTCTTTAGTAGATATTTTTACTTTATCGAACTTTTTTGTACATTCAATTAGAGCAACATCTCCGTTATCACAGACATTCTTAACAATTTTAGCGACCTTTTCCTGGATTTTATTTTTACGCTGCCGCTTTGCGTTTAAGCTCTTCTCCAATGAATCAATATTTCTTACTACCCGCATAGATTAAAACTCCGTTTATTTTGTAAATTTAGAAAAACAACCTTTAACATTCTCTAGAAAATTTTTATCTTTATTTGTAATAACTCCCTGAGCTGAGGCTTCCTTACCTCCGCCACGCAAACCGAGCTCGTCTTTAAAATCACCGATGAACTTCTTACAAGTTAAACCTTTTCTAACTAAATTATCAGTTCCGGCACAGACGAATATATCTTTATCCACTTTTGAAGTAAGAAAAATAAAAGCTGAAGTCTCATCTTTACGCAATTGATCGCTTAGATAGAGAAGAGCTGAGTAATCCTTGCTGGGGATATCACTGGCAATAAAAGAAATGTCATTTATTGACGTTGCCGACTTTTGAATATCCGGCATTTTAAGTACTAGTGATTGTTTTTCGAGTTGAGAAATTTGCACCTGGTTTTTTTTCAACTGATCACTACGATTTTTAATTACTGACTCTATGTCTTCTGGTTTTGCTTTTAGCCGCCTGGATATGCTGGCCTCCCTTTCTCTTACCACTTTTAAATACTCCTTAGCCCGACCGCCTACTAAAGCTTGAATCCTGCGAATACCACTACTGATTGATGACTCTGTTTCAATAATAAAAATACCTATGCCGGAAGTATTGTCGAGATGTGTACCTCCGCAGAGCTCCTTACTATATTTACCTATTGAAACCACTCTAACTTTATCCTCATACTTATCTTTAAAAAAGGCAAGAGCACCGCCCGAAGTCGCTTCCTTCATTGAAAGCTCCTCTTTGCCTACTTGATCGTCACTTAAGATGTAATCATTAACTTTATCCTCTACATCTGATAATTCACTTGAGCTAAGAGCTTGAAAATGTGTAAAATCAAAGCGAAAGACATCTTCATCGACTAAAGAGCCTTGCTGAGCTACATGGTCTCCTAAAACAGCGCGTAGAGCTGATTGCAATAGATGTGTAGCCGTATGAGCCCTGGCTAGAGCCTTCCTTCGTTTAGCATCTACCAAACTACTGGCTTTACCTTCCTTAATTATCCCTTCTAAGACCTTACCTTTATGTAGGATAGTTTTATCGACTTTAAAAACTTTGGCAACTAAAAACTTTCCCCCATCTGTTTTGATTTCACCCTTATCAGTTAACTGGCCGCCGCCCTCGGGATAAAAGGGAGTTTTATCTAATATAATTACACCTTCATCTCCTAAAATCAAAGACTTCTGTTCTTGATCACCTGAAAACAAACGAAGAATTTTGTTATCTGCTTTCAAACACTCGTACCCGAGGAATTCGGTTTCTCCCAGATTAGAAAACTCACTGCTGCTAAAAATACTCTCATCAAACATACTCTGTTTACGAGAGCGGGCTTGTTGTTGACCAAGCAAATCTTTAAAACCCTGATCATCGGTTTTTAACTTATGTTTGGCAGCTATATCCTTACTAAGCTCTAAAGGAAAACCATAGGAGTCGTATAAACGAAATAAAACTTTTGCTTCAATAGAGTCGATTTTCTTTGCCTTTAAACTCTCTATCTCCCTTAATAATTGTTCCTTACCTTCTTTTAGAGTAATAACGAATTTATCTTCCTCTGCCTTTATAACTTTGGAAATTACTTCTTTTTTATTAGTAATATCTCCATAAAAATCACCCATTAAATCAGAAAATAGGTCAACCAAAGTATAAATGAAGGGTTTCTTATAACCTAACAAGTTTGCGCTGTAGAGTGCTTTTCTTATAATTTTTCTTATAACATAGCCTCTCTCCTCATTAGAAGGGTAAACTCCGTCAGAAATAGCAAAAACTGCTGCCCGGGAGTGGTCAACAATAGCATTGATAAAAGCTCTCTCTTTTTCTGCCTCTGCTTTAACTGAAAATATTTCTTTTACCTTATCAACGACTGGTTGCAGTATATCAATTTCAAAATTTGACTTTTTACCTTGTAAAACACAAGCCATCCTCTCCAGCCCCATTCCGGTATCAATATTTTTCTGCGGCAAAGGCTCTAATTTATTTTCACCCACCCGGTTAAATTGGGTAAATACCAGATTCCAGATTTCAACAAACCTGCCACAGCTACAATCAGGATCGCACTCTTTTTTCAGGCAGCCAACTTCCTTGCCTTGATCAAAAAATATCTCAGAACAAGGGCCACAAGGACCGTTAGGACCAAGACTGGGTGCACTCGCCGGCCAGAAATTGCTATCTTCACCTAACTTGACTATTTTGTCTTGGGGCACACCGATATTGTCCTTCCAAATGCCATAAGCTTCGCTATCGTCCTTATAGACTGAGACCCATAGATCTTTTTCTTTAAGATTGAGATCTTTTGTTAAAAACTCCCAGGCAAGCTCAATAGCCTCTTTCTTGAAGTAGTCGCCAAAAGAAAAGTTACCCAACATTTCAAAAAAGGTATGGTGATAAGCTGTCTTGCCTACTCGTTCCAGATCACCTGTTCGCAAACATTTCTGGCAAGATGTTGCTTTAGTTATATCTTTTTTTTCACCTAAAAAATAAGGTTTAAATTGGTTCATGCCCGCAGAAGTAAAGAGAAGCGAGGTATCACCAGGAACCAAAGTATCGGAAGAAAAAAATACATGTTTTTTCTTCTTAAAAAAATCTAAATATTTTTGTCTTAATTCACTCGTCTTCATAAAAAATTTCGTTATTTGCAATAAATTCCTGGCACTCTTTGAGGATTTGCTGGGAGTAAAAACCTTTAACGGTTAAGTATTGAACTGTTTTTTTTAAAATTAGCTCCTTTGAAAGATTAAACTTACCTAATGACTCTATCTTGTTTTTTACAACCTCTTTAATTTTTTCCTGGTAATTTATTTTGCTTAAAACTTGCTTGCGCAGATCACTTTTTATACCTAATTCTTTTAGTTTAAAATCAATTCGTCGGGGGCCCCAATTTTTACAAAGACAGGAATCGGCATAAGCAAGGCTAAAATCCCGATCATTTAGGTAATTATACTCTTTGAGCTGTTTTATAACTTGGCTGATTATGCTTTTAGAGTAGCCTTTGATTTTTAAACGGGAAACCATCTCAACTCTACTCCTAGCTCTGTACTTAAGGAGAAGAAATGAGTAATTAAGTGCTTTATCAAAATTCTTATTCAAAGAATAGTCAGTTTAAATATTTATCTAATTTGCTCATTTAAGAACAAAGTAACCTTGACTGGTTTTTATTAAACAACTCCCCTTTACTTTAGAAATTGCAGTTCGAAAATCATTTTTATTAGAAATCTTTTTATTTTCTATCTTTACAATAACATCGCCAACTACCAACCCACTCTTATCAGCGGATGAAGAAGGCCGAATATCAGTAATAACCACTCCCTTATCAGTCCTTAACTTAAAAGTACTCTTATGCAAAGAGGTGATATTTTCAACAATCATGCCCCGAAATGTCGTTTGGCCATCTGCTTTTAAAGTATCAGGTTCGATTGGATCACCCGGTGTTGCTCCTATTTTTACCTTTAACGATACTTCCTTACCGGAACGGACAACTTTAAGTGCTATTGTCTCACCAACCTCAGCACTAGAGACCATTTTTACCAACTCCCTGGTTGCCCTTACGGATTGTTTGTTAAACGCTAAAATCAAATCTCCTTCATTAAGCCCACCCTCCTGAGCTGGAGAATCTTTATAAACTTTAAGAACTATTACGCCCTCTCTTTCTTTTATTCCAAAGTAGCTACGCAGATCATCGTTTAAATCCTGGATATTTACACCCAACCAGCCATAAAGAACTTTTTCGCCCTTTATCAGACGACGTAAAATTCGCTTAGCTTTAGAAATTGGGGTAGCAAATCCTAAACCCTGATATCCACCAGAAGTTGTAATAATGGCTGTATTGATGCCGACGATCTCACCCTTAAGGTTTACCAAAGGGCCGCCGCTATTTCCCGGATTTATCGCCGCATCAGTTTGGATTAAATCATCATAACCCCGATCGCGTTTACCTATTCCTGGTAAGTAGCGATGTAAAGCGCTCACCACCCCAACAGTAACTGTAGGTTCAGGGTTTTCAATAGCAAAACCAAAAGGATTACCTATAGCCACAACCCACTGGCCAATCTTTAAGTCTTTGGAATCGCCCAACTTTGCTGAAGTTAAGTTTTTAGCTTCTATCTTTATAACTGCTAAATCAGTTCTGGGATCACTTCCTTTTATTTGAGCGTCAAACTCCCTACCATCTGAGAGTTTAACTTTTATCTGGCTAGCTCCGGAAACAACGTGTTCATTGGTAAGAATATAACCTTCTCTATCGATTATGACGCCGCTTCCTAAGCCCATTCTTTTATATTCTCTTTCTATACCTTCACCAAAAAATTCTTCAAAAAAATTGCGGAAAGGATCATCATCAAGGTCTGAAAATGGTGAACCAAAATTAAAGCGGTCAGTTACTTTCTCTGTTACCACACTGCTTATAGAAACAACGGCCTCGCCTACTTTTGATGCCACCCCTACAGTTGCATCTTCTAAATCTCTAAGACTCTGGGTGTAAACAGAAGATTGCCCTAAAAAGCAGAGCATTATAACAAGTATTACTTTCCTCACCTATTTCTCCTTTTTGAAAAATATGATCTCTAATAAATTATTTTTGGCCGGCAGTTTCAACCGGAGTTAAGAGCTTATCTTCTACCTCTTTGTATAAGGCTTCATCTTCTCTTAAGATCTTTCTTAACTGCTCTTTACCTTGAGCTAAATTTTTCTCATTATAAGAAAACCAACTTCCGGCTTTCTTAATCAAGCCGGTTTCAAGAGCTGCATCGATTAAAGCCCCGGTCTTAGAAACTCCCTCGTCATACATTATTTCAAAAATAGCTTCTTTAAAAGGAGGAGCTACTTTGTTTTTAACTATTTTCCCTCTTACCCTGATACCAATTGCTCCCTGATCATTGGTAATAGTTGCAATTCTTCTTAAGTCGATTCTTACTGAAGAATAAAATTTTAAGGCTCTTCCTCCAGGAGTAACTTCAGGGGACCCGAACATTACACCAATTTTTTCCCTGATTTGGTTAATAAACACAACGCAAGTTTTAGATTTACTAATTGCTGCAGTAAGCTTTCTTAGGGCTTGACTCATTAAGCGGGCTTGGAGAGCAACTTTTGTATCTCCCATATTGCCCTCTATTTCTGCCCGGGGAACAAGAGCAGCGACTGAATCTACTACTATTAAATCAACAGCGTTTGACCTTACTAAGGCTTCAACTATCTCTAAAGCCTGCTCACCGGTATCAGGTTGAGAAATCAATAAATCTTCAAGCTTAATACCAATTAATTTTGCATAGGCTGGGTCAAAAGCATGCTCAGCATCAATAAAAGCAGCTACGCCGCCATTTTTTTGACCTTGAGCAATAATACATAAATTTAGAGTTGTTTTGCCTGATGATTCCGGTCCATAGACTTCAGTGACTCTACCCCGAGGCAAACCGCCTACTCCCAGAGCTTTATCTAAAGAAAATATTCCGCTAGGTATTACCTCAACATCCATTTTTACACTGTCATCCATTCTCATTACTGCACCTTTGCCGAATTGTTTCTCAATTTGGGAAAGAGCAAGATCTAAAGCTTTTTTCTTATTTTCTGCTACCCGATTTTCTTTAACCATAGTTCCTCCTTTAGTAATTTTTTTATATTCAAACATCCCAGTAAAATGACGTAAAGAATAGACAAGAAGCTATTGATTTAGGTCATATTCATGGGGAAAATATACTGACCCTTGAATATTATCTAGACTAAAAACTTTACTTTTGGCGGGTCATTTGAAATTATACTCTTAAGATAAATAAGTGTCAATTTTAATAATCCTGACCTTTCCAGAAGTTAAAATATCACTTTATTTAAAACGGTTTTCTTTTTTTTGCAAAAGTTTATGAATATTGCTTTTATGTCGAAAGAGTATAAAAATCAAGAGCAATAAAGAAAGTAATCGTATTTCCCAGGGAAAATCCATAACTAGAGTGCTTACAAAAAAAACTAGGCTGGCACTCAAAGAAGCCAGAGAAACATACTTAAAAGCGTAAAATAAAGCTATCCAGGTAAGCAGAGCTAAGCCTAAGGCCAGCCATAGTTGGGGAAAGATGAATCCTAAAGCAAGAATTGCCCCCAGGCTTGTAGCCACTCCTTTACCGCCCTTAAACTTTAAGAATACAGGCCAGATATGTCCGCTGACCGCCAAAATAGCCGATAAAATAATAAGCAGTCCACTGGCTTTTATAAAAATTGCTGTTAGGAGAGGTCCGAGAAAACCTTTAAATATATCTAAAGAAAAGACTAGTATGCCCCATTTTTTCCCTAAAACTCTAACAATATTAGTGGCTCCGATATTGCCTGAACCATGCTCTCTGATGTCTATCTTCTTAACCAGGCGTCCGACTAAAAATCCGAAAGGAATACTTCCAATTAAATAACTAGCTGTTAATAGGATTATTGATCTTAGCATTTATCTCCTTAGCTCCCCGAGAAAAATAATCAAATCCTGAAATAAGAGTAAATATTACTGCCAAAAGACAAATAAAGAAGTAATACTCAAACCCTAAAAGGATCCAAAGAATAGTAAACATTTGGAAAAAAGTAGTCAGTTTCCCCCAGAATGTAGGAGCAATTGAAATTTCTATTTTTAGAAAGTGAAGGATAAGAAGTCCAAAAGCCATAATAACATCTCGGCTTACTACAACCAAAACAGTCCAGAGATAAATTTTAAAAGAAGGCAGTAGATAGAGTGAGATAAAAGCAGTTAAAAGAAGCAACTTATCAGCCAGAGGATCAATTATCTGACCTAGCTCTGACTTTTCTTTTTTTATCCTGGCTACAAGTCCATCAAAGAAATCAGTTAAGATAGCTAAGATAAACACCCCAATTGCAAAATATCTTAAATTAGGCCTGGTCCCGGAGTAAATTAAAAGCGAAACAAAAACAGGGATGAGTATAATGCGGATACTTGATACTTTATCTGCTAAAGTCATAATTAAATCCTTTTAAAATAATTTATATTATTCAGCTGCTTTTAAAGCAGTCCCGTCATAAGGACAATATTCAACTGATGATTTAAATTTTCTGCCGCACTCAGAACAGAAAACCTTTTCCTCCATGTTATTACCGATAAGAGCTCCGCCGATAGCTCCAGCTGCTGCCCCAATACCAGCGCCTTCTGCACCATGTCCTGATTGTTTACCAATTGCATAGCCAACCCCTCCGCCAAGAACGGCTCCAACTCCGGCTCCTTTTTGGGTGGCGGTGCAACCGCTTAAAAAAAATAAACAAGCAATTATCGAATAGATAGAATAGCGCATAGTTCCTCTCCTTTTTAATTAAATTATACCAGAGTAAAGTAAAGTAATAAAGAAGTAAAGACTTTACTCTACCATGTTAATTCTTGCAGTAGGCCACCAAATAAAGATAGCTTCCCCCAGTATGTTTTCCTCAGGAACAAACCCCCAAAAACGGCTGTCAGCCGAAGAAATACTATTATCACCAAGAAAAAAGTAAGCCCTTTTAGGAACTGTTACCTTTTCTTCCTTTACCGCATACTTTCCCTGATTATAGTAATAGTTTTTAGCAATGACCGGCTCAACCAATGGCTTATCGTCAACATAGATATTGCCTGATTTTAAGATAACCTCTTCTTTCTCCTTAGCTATTAACCTTTTAACATAGGCCTTGCCCTTTTCATGAGGTGGAAAGAATACGACCACATCTCCTCGTTTAGGAGAATTAAATTTAAAAATTCTGAGATTACTAAAGGGTACTTTTAAACCATAGGAGAGCTTATTAACAAAGATGTAGTCTCCCGGCATAAGTGTAGGAACCATTGAGGTTGTAGGGATTCTATACAATTGAAAACAAAAATTAAAAAAACATATGAAGATGAAAAAAAAGATAAGCGTTTTAATGAGATAGCGTTTAACTTTTGCCTGCATAATTTTAATGTCTTCTAATTTATTTTTTGTATTCGCGAAAAAGGTAACCAGATAAATAAAGCTTTGGCAACAATCCACTCTTTATCAGCAAATCCCCAATACCTGCTGTCAACTGAATTTCTACTATTGTCACCCAAGAAAAAATACTTATTTTCCGGCACTATTGCCTCTCTGCCGGCTCTAGCAAACTCTCCCAGGTTGTAATAAGTAACATTCTTTATTCTGGGGTCAGTTATGAGCTCTCCATTTATATATATGTCGCCATTTTTAATCAACACCTTATCACCTGGTAGACCCACAAGACGCTTAATAAACTGCTTGCGCTTAAACCAGTGCACTTTAACTTCATGCGGCGGCACAAAAACAACCACGTCTCCTCTCTGCGGTTTGCCAAAACCGGGAATGCGTTTATTGATAATTGGTATTTTTGGACCATAGGTTAACCTGGTTGCAAAAATTCTGTCGCCTGGCTTTAATATTGGAACCATCGATGAAGTAGGAATCCTATAATTTTGGAAAATAAGAGTTCTTACGATTGTAGCTATAATTGCTGCTATTATAAAAGACTCAACCCACTCTCTGACATTACTCTTCTTTGTTTTAGGTTTATTTTTTTCCATAATTTTATACCTTTAAGACCTCAATAAAAGCATTCTGAGGAACTGAAATATTTCCCAGTTGTTTCATTTTTTTCTTTCCTTTCTTCTGTTTTTCCCATAGTTTTCTCTTTCTGGTAATATCTCCTCCGTAACATTTTGCGGTAACATTCTTCTTCTGTGCCGAAACTTTTGCAGAAGCAATAATCTTTCCCCCGATAGCAGCTTGAATTGCTACTTCATACATCTGCCGGGGAATTAATTCTTTGAATTTCTCAACTACTGCCCTGGCCCGGTGTTCTGCTTTTTCTTTATGCACCAAAAGAGAAAATGCCTCGGTTTTTTTCTTATTAAAGAGAAAATCAATTTTTACGATCTCTGTCTTTTTATATCCGGTAAGCTCATAATCAAAAGAAGCATAGCCTTTAGTTAAAGACTTTATTCTATCATAAAAATCAACTATTATTTCAGCTAAAGGCAGACTGAAGGCAATACTTAACCTATCCTTTCCCAAATAATCCATCTTTATAAAGTCACCGCGCCGTGACTTAGCCATCTCGCAGAGAACGTCCATGCCCTCAATCGGCGAAACTATTACGGCTTTAACAAAAGGCTCATATATTTCTTCTATTACTGAGGGGTCAGGAAAATGATGCGGGCTATCAATGTCTTCTAAAAGTTCTGAGTCCTTTCTTTTTATTTGATACTTTACATTCGGTGAGGTTGGAACAAGATCTAAGTCAAATTCGCGCTCCAGCCTGGCCTGAACAATCTCCATATGCAGCAAGCCTAAAAACCCACAACGAAAACCATGACCAAGGTTTCCCAAGGAATCCGGTTCATAGCTAAAAGATGGATCTGACAATTTAAGCTTTTCAATCGCTTTTCTAAGAGCCGGATAATCTTTTGGTGCCGAAGGAAAAATACCGCAGAAAACCATGGGAGACATCTTGGTATAGCCTTCAAAGGGATTTTCAGCCGGCTGTTTTGGACTAGTAATTGTATCACCAACATCTACTTCTTCCGGACGTTTGATATTACAACATATATAGCCTACCTCGCCACACTCTAAAGACTGACCTTTTTCGGCTTGCGGTCTAAAAACACCTATCTCTTCGACCCTATAATTTATCTTCTGATGCATAAGAAGGATATTATCACCCAAAGAAATTTTTCCATCAAAAACTCTTAAAAAAAGAATAACACCTTTATAGGGATCGTAAGTAGAATCAAAAAGCATGGCCTTAGGTGGTTTATTAAGATCTCCATCGGGATGAGGAACTTCTTTTATTATTCTCGCTAATAACTCCTTAAGACCTTGACCTTCTTTAGCTGAGATAAAAGAAATCTCTTCTTTTTTAAAACCAAAAACATCATAAAGTTGGTTGCAACTCCTCTCTACATCTGCTCCTGGTAAATCAATCTTATTAAGAACCGGAATTATTCTTAAATCAGCTTCCAGAGCTAGGTTAAAATTGGCAACTGTTTGGGCCTCAACACCTTGTGAAGCATCGACTAAAAGAATTGCCCCCTCGCAAGCTTTTAGAGATTTAGCAACCTCATAGGCAAAATCAACGTGACCGGGTGTATCAATTAAATTTAAAGTATAATCCTTGTCCTCATAGTTAATATCTAACCTAACTGCTTTTGCTTTAATGGTAATCCCTCTCTCCTGTTCTAACTCCATGCTGTCCAAAATTTGTTCTTTATTTTTATCTCGACCAAAAGAACCTGCCATCTCTAAAAATCTATCAGCCAATGTAGATTTACCGTGATCAATATGAGCAATAATACAAAAATTTCTGATTTGGTCTGTCTGCTTCATAAATAGTATCTTACCCTTAGAGCAAAAACTTGCCGGCACTCTTTTTTATAGATAGAGAAATTAGTGGAGTTTATTAGAGTTAATATATTTGATGATTTCATCTGCAGTGTCTTCTATGCTTAAGTCTGTTGTATCAATAATAATTGCATCTTCACTCACCTTAAGTGGTCCAACGACTCTATTCTTATCCGCGCTATCTCTTTTTGTTAAATCAGATTTAACTTCGGCGAATTCAATATTGATTTCTTTTTCTTGTAATTCCTTGTAACGGCGCTGGGCACGCTTCTTTTCATCAGCATCAAGATAAAATTTAAATTCAGCTTTGGGAAAAACTACTGTTGCGACGTCTCTTCCTTCAGCAATACAATTGTTTCCCTTTGCTATATCACGCTGCAAATTAACCATAACCTCACGTACTCCGGGATGTTTAACTACCATAGATATATTTTTATCTATTCTAGGGGTTCTTATGGCTTGGCTTACGTCTTTACTTTGGAGAAAAACCCGATTGGTTTCCAATCTAAGGTCAATATTTTTGGCAAGTTCCTCTAAGCTTCCGGCATCATTTAAATCCAGATCTTTTTCTAAAGCAGCCAGAGTTAAGGCTCGATAGGTTGCTCCGGTATCTAGATAAAGTATGCCTAATTTTTCAGCAATTCGCCTGGCAGTAGTTGTTTTCCCTGAACCGGCTGGTCCGTCAATTGCTATAATCATAATGTGGTATTACCATCTCCTAAGTACTACTTTGACAATTTTTTATGCTTTGCGTTAGCTTTAAGAATTAACTTTCTTAATTGGGTCTTAGACCCTAACTCAAGGGAAGCTTGGTAAGTTTTTAATATTTTTATAAATCCCTTAATATCTTTTATGATGTTTTTCTTGTTAGTGAGAAAAATATCTGTCCAGACCGAAGCCGGTGAAGCCGATATTCTAGTAAGGTCTTTTAAGCTCGCCGGAGCAAATTTAAGATAGCTATCAGGAATGTGCTTACTAAGAGAAAAAGAAAGAATATGCGGTAAGTGGGAAATCGAAGATAAGATTTTATCGTGCGTCTGGGCATTGATAAATATAACTTTTGCCCCCAGGCTCTCCCATAATTTTTTAATTGTTTGAGAAGCTTTACTCTTAGAAGAAGATGTAATCAGGCAAAACGAATCATTGTAGAGCTCAGGCTTACTAAATTCAACTCCTTTCTTTTCACTGCCGCACAAAGGATGACAGCCAATAAATTTAACAGATTTTGGTAAACTGGAATTTGCTGCTTTTTGGATTTTACTCTTGCTGCTTCCCAAATCAATAATTATTGCTCCTTTTTTTAAGAAAGGTGAAATAACTTTAAAGTACTCCATAATCTTTCTTACTGGCAGAGCTAAAACTATTAAATCAGCATCTTTAACTACTCTTTCTATAGATAAATCGAGCTTCTTAATAACCCTGGCTTTCCTTAAGCGGGTTAAAGACTTCTTACTTCGAGCATATCCCCATAAAGATACTCGGGGGAATTTCTTAAGCACGGCTCTTGCTAAAGAACCACCCATAAAACCAACGCCAACAATAGCTATCTTCTTTATACCTTTCATCTTATTAAATTTCTCTATTCACAGCCTCAGCTATTATTCTTAGCTCTTTTACCAGAGAAGAAAAATCTTCCGGCAGTAACTGCTGGGGACCGTCACTTAAAGCCTCTTTTGGATTTGAATGCACCTCAATTAATAAACCATCACAACCACAAGCTATAGCTGCCTTGGATAAAGGAGCAATTAAATTGCGTTTTCCAGTAGCATGAGATGGATCAACTATGATAGGCAAATGCGAGAGAGTTTTTATTGCCGGAACAGCACTTAAATCTAAAGTATTACGAGTAAAATCTTCAAAAGTTCTTATCCCCCGTTCACACAAGATGACATTAAAATTGCCTTCCGAAAGTATATACTCTGCACTCATTAATAATTCTTTTATAGTTGCGCTTAGACCCCGTTTTAAAATTACTGGTTTTTTGGTTTGCCCTACTTCTTTTAAAAGATTAAAATTTTGCATATTACGGGCACCAATTTGTAAGATATCAGAGTAGCGCACTACCAGCTCAACTTGACGCACATCCATAACCTCAGTAGCTGTAGCTATACCAGCCTGGCTAGCTACATCTTTTAAGATCTTTAAACCATCTTCTCCCAAGCCTTGAAAAGTATAGGGTGATGTTCTTGGCTTAAAAGCTCCGCCCCGTAAAATAGTAGCCCCGGAACTTTTGATTGATTTGGCAATGCTCTTAAGTTGGTCAAGACTCTCAATTGAGCAAGGCCCGGCAATTATAGGAATTTTCTTTGCTCCTATAGTGAGCTGGTCATTTATTTTTACTATACTATCTTCTTTTTTGAATTCCCGGGAAACCAATTTATAGGGAGCAAGAACCGGCATTACTTTATCGACTCCGGGAAACACTTCTAAGGGATGAAGCCGGATTACATCCTCAGGGCCTATGACTCCCACAATTGTGCGTTCAGAACCTTGTGATACCATTGCTTTTAAGCCGAGTTCTCCGACTCTTTTAATAAGGTCATCGACTTGGGCTTGGCTAGCACTTTTTTTAAATACAATAATCATAATTATCCTCCAAAGAGATTATTTTTTTAAATATTGTTTTAAATACTCTATAAAAGATTTATTTTCTTTTGCTAAGCCGACAGTTACCCGGAAATAGTTAGGCAAGCCCCAGCCAGCCAGAGTTCTAATGATTACGCCTTTTTTTAAGAGAAACTTAAATAGATTAGCTGTGTTTTTCTTAAAGTCAACTAAAACAAAGTTAGTCGCTGATTCCTTAAAAGATAATCCTAGGCCGCTTAACTGATTATAAAAATAGTTTTTTTCGTTATTGGTAAAAGCTACCACCGCCCGCATAAATTTTTTATTTTTTAAGGCTGTGAGAGCACAGCTTTGAGCAATTCTATTTATATTAAATGGCTCACGAATAGTATTTAGAATAGTAGCTATCTCCTTTGTGGTTATAGCGTAACCAATTCTTAAACCGGCTAAGCTGTAAGCTTTTGAAAAAGTTCTGGTTATTATAATATTGCCTCTCTCTTTTAAGAGTTTGAGTGACTTTGGAAAATCCTTAGGTGCAAATTCAAAGTAAGCTTCATCTAAGAAGACAACGATACTTTTTGGTATCTTTTTAAGAAAGTTTCTTACCTGGCTGCTATTAAGATATGACCCAGTAGGATTATCGGGATTAGCTATAAAAATTATTTTTGTCCGCTTATTTATCTTCTTGGCTATATCATCCAGAGAATACTTAAGATTTCTTAAAGGAACTTTCTTTATCTTCGCCCCATGAATCTTTGCCTGGATCTCATAAATTAAAAAGCTGGGATAAGAAACTATTACTTCATCGCCCTCAGAAATTAAAGCTCTTAGAGATAGAGCGATAATTTCATCGGACCCATTGCCAAAGACTAGAGTTTCTGGTTTTACTTTTAATTCTTTAGCAAGAACTTTACGTAAATAGAAACAGCTGCTTTCAGGATAGCGATTGATATTTTCTAACTCGGCTAAGAGTGCTTTCTTTAAGTATTTTGGGCTAAAAGGAGACTCATTGGAAGCAAGCTTATAGACTTTCTTTAAGCGGAGTTCTCTCTTTACCTCTTCAATCGGCTTTCCCGGCTGATAGGGCTTGATATTTTTTAAATCATCTCTATAAATCATAAAATCCTTAAACTAAAAAAAAGCAGTGAATACTAGCATCTAGAAAAATAACCAAACTCACTGCTTTTTATCTAACTGCTATTTTATTAAAATATAATTTTCTAGCTTTCCTTAGGGTATGAACCAAGAATCTTTAGAAAAATACATTCTTTTTCTAATTTCTTTAAAGCTTTCTTAACCACAGGAGAACTTCTATGCTTTTGGAAATCAACAAAAAAGTAATACTCCCAAGGTTTCTTTTTAGATGGTCTTGATTCAATCTTTGTTAAGTTTATCTTATGGCTCTTAAAAGAATAAAGAGCATCATATAAGGCACCAACTTTGTCTTTTACGGCAAATAAAATTGAAGTTTTATCTTTACCTGAAGCCGGAGTGTCGTTTTTAGAGATTATCAAAAACCTAGTATAGTTATATGGTGAATCCTCAATTTCTGAAGCTATTATGTTTAAGCTGTAAATATTCGCCAGAATTTTATTTCCAATACATGCACCTGATAAATCTTTTTTTGCTCGAAGAGCTGCCTTGGCTGTAGACTCTGTGGGAACTAGTTCAGCATTCTTTAGATTACGTGATATCCAAGACCGGCACTGAGCAAAGACTTGAGGATTAGAGTAAATCCGCTTTATCTTAGTAATATCTTTAACTTTTGCTCCTAGCAAGGAGTGAGAAATATTTAAGGTCACCTCAGCACAAATGCTTAAATTGGAGACAAAAAACATATCTAAAGTATAATTTACTACTCCTTCAATAGAGTTTTCAACTGGCACCACTCCATAATCAGCTTCACCCCGTTCAACCTTATCAAAAACATCTTTAATGCTCTCGGATTCTATATAGTTTGGTCTTTTTCCGAATTTCTTTATTGAAGCTAAATGGGTAAAAGTTCCCGGAGGGCCCAAGTAGGCTATTTCCAAAATTGTCCGTTGAGAACGGCAGACTGATAAAATTTCCCGGAAAACATTTTCAACATCTTCAGGCCGAAAAGCTCCTTTATTAATACTTTTAAGCCTTTTTAACATGCTGGCTTCTCTTTCCGGAGAATAAACAGAGATATTGTTTTTTTTCTTAAGCTTGCCAACTTTAATTACTTCATCGGCACGCTGATTAAGAAGATTCAATATCTTTTCATCAATCTGGTCAATTTTTTTTCTTAAATTTTGTAATTGCATATTTTCACCTTATAGATTATTATTTGAACTCTTTTGCAGCTAATTTTAAAGAATCAGAATGACCGATGTCAATCCAATTTCCCTTTAATAAATATCCGAACACCTTTGATTCCTTAGACAACCACTCGATGTATTTTCCCGAAGCATCAACATTTTCATGATTTCGAACGTAAGAATCTAATAATTTTAAAGACTTCCTCGGAAAAAAATAAACACAGGAAGCAACCAAGGTTGAGAAAGGTCTCTTAGGCTTTTCCTGAAATTTAACTATTCTTTTTCTTGTATTTAAGCCTACAACGCCGCAACGAGAAGCTTCCTTTTTAGAACCAACATCATAAAGACCGATTGCCGGATAAGGTTTATTTTTTAAAGCAAAAGAAATAAAACCCTTCAAATCATCTTCAAATAAGTTGTCTCCGCCCAGAATAAGCCAATCAGATTTTGCCCCGTCTATGCCAAACTTCATATCCTTGATGGCTCCTAGCCTGTCGCCAGGAGAATTGGAACCATCATTTAAGATACTTACTTTTATTTTATTTTTCTTATTCCAGACAACAAAATCCTTATAAAACTTATTATTAACGACTACTCTGAGCTCGGTAATCTGATAGCTCTTTTTGAGTCGGACAATTTTCTCAATGAGAAAATTTATCATCAGCTTACCGTTTATTGCCACCAGCGGTTTGGCTGTTGTCTTAGTTAAAGGGTAAAGCCTGGTTCCGTATCCAGCAGCAAGGATGAGTACACGCATATTAGATCATTAACATATGATAAATCTCCTCACTGAGAAGTTTTTTCAATTCTTTTTGTAGATATTTCTCTACTTCCTTAGGAGTTGATAAGCTGAGTGTGTTATTAATTATTTTTTTAGCATCCTCGAAATTGACATTATTTATTAGTTCTTTTATCTTAGGAACTTGCGGCGGCGACATACTAAATTGATCCAGGCCAATACCTAAAAGAAGAAAAGCAAAAATTGGTTCGCCACTCATTTCTCCACACATACCAACCCAAGTATTATTTTGATGTGCTACCTCGATAACGCTTTTAATTAGACGCAAAACTGCCGGATGACCTGGCTCATAAAGATAGGCTACCTTTTCATTTCCCCGGTCGACAGCCAAAGAATATTGTATCAAATCATTAGTTCCAATACTAAAAAAATCACTCTCTTTAGCTAAAACATCAGCCGTAAGCGCTGCTGAAGGAACTTCAATCATTGTTCCCACCGATATTTTCTCATCAAAGGCTTTGCCCTCTTTCTTTAACTCTTTTTGGCATTCCTTTAAGATATATTTTGCCTGTCTTAACTCTTCAATGCCGGAAATCATGGGAAACATAAGTTTTACATTTTTTTCTACCGAAGCCCGCAAAATTGCCCGAAGCTGAGTTTTAAATACTTCTGGTCTGGCCAGACAAAATCGTATAGCCCGCCAACCTAAGAAAGGACTCATCTCCCGGGGAACTTGAGGCTGAGAAAGAAATTTATCACCGCCAATGTCAATGGTCCTAAAAACTACCGGCTGTGGTGATATCTTCTTAGCTACGCTGCAATAAGCCTTATATTGCTCTTCCTCTGAAGGAAGATCTCGCCTGCCTAAAAACATGTATTCTGTTCTATAGAGGCCTATTCCTTCAGCCCCATACTTTTTAACTAAGGCTAATTCTTCCGGCAACTCAATATTGGCTGATATGACTGCATCTTTTCCATCTTTGGTATGTGCTTTAAGCTCCGTCGATATATGTATTGACTTTATTTCTTTTGTATAAATTGATAATTTTTTCTGATACTCTTTAAGTGTTTTTTCAGTTGGGCTCACAATAACCTGGCCGGAAGAGCCATCAACAATTATTTTAATGCCAGAATCAATGTTGCCGGTAGCAACTTCAACACCTACTACGGCCGGGATACGCAAGCCCTTTGCAATAATTGCCGTATGTGAAGTTCTGCCGCCTATATCAGTAACAAAACCTAAGATTTTATCTTTAGGTAATGACGCTGTTTGTGAAGGTGAGAGATCATGCGCTACGATAACCACTTTTTCTTTTAAATCACTTAAAGTCACTGTTGACTCTTTAAGTATCTTACGCAAAACTCTCTTTGCTATATCTTCAATATCTATAACCCTTTCTCTTAAATACTCATCTTCTAGCTTAAGAAGGGTCGAGACATATTTTTCAATACTTTGTGAAAAAGCATATTCAACATTAACTCTTTTATTTTTAATCTGGGTTATTACATCCTCAATTAAAACTCTGTCTTCTAAAACAAGATAATGTGCCTCAAAGATCCTTCCATGGTCAAAACCAAGCTCTTTTGAAATTTTTTTCTGGAGAATAGATATTTCTCTACGTGTTTCAATTAAAGCTTCCTCGAGCTTATAAATCTCTCGAGAAATATGATCATGGGTAATTTTTCTTTTAGGAATTGCAAGATCATCCTTGCGCATGACAAAAGCTCTTCCTATGCCAACTCCCCCTGATACTCCAATTCCCTTTAATTTAATCATTTTCATTTTCAAGAAACCTCTTTAAATCAGCTACAGCTTCATCAGCATCATCGCCCTCAACAATTAATCTGATTGGCATACCTTTGTTAACGCCCAAACTTAAGATAGCAATTATCGACTTACCGTCAACTACTTCTCCATCCTTTTCAACCTTAACTGAAGATTGAAATTTATTAGCCAGCTGGACAAATATAGTTGCCGGCCGGGCATGTAATCCATGTGGTTTGTTAACAGTTACCTGCTCTTCAGCTCTCGCCATTCTTTCTTACTATGGTTACAAATATTTATAACTTCCTTGGCTACTTTTGCCGAATCATGCCGTAAATAATTCCTCTTACTTATTACATCAGCCTCAAAAATAGATACACCCATCTTTTTTATCCGATCCCGATCAAAGATAACAGGAAAAGACCTTTCTTGAGCGTATTTAACAAGCAATCTATATTTAAGCCTACCTGAACTAACTAAACAACAGTTTACAACTCCTTTTTCCGCATGGGATGCAATAATCTTTAGATGGTCAGAAGCGGTAAAGCCATCGGTTTCTCCATGCTGAGTCATAACATTGCAAATATAAAGTTTCATTATGTCGCGCCGGGAAATCTCTTCAGAGATCTCTTTTATTAAAAGATTAGGTAAAATACTTGTAAATAAACTACCCGGACCCATAATTATAATTTCAGCCTCCCGGATTGCTTCCAGAGCTTCCGGATTTGGTTTTGCATCTTCAGGCAATAAGCATATTCTTCTGATTGCCTTTTCTTCATCAGGAATCTTATCCTCACCAATCTTTTCAGTTCCATCATTATACTCTGCTTTTAGGTGAATCTTATCTAAGCTAGCCGGCATAACTCTTCCTCTAATAGCTAAAACAATGCTAGATTCCTTAACGGCATCTTTAAAGCTTCCTGTTATTTGAGTCATGGCAGTTATAAACAAATTACCAAAGCTATGGCCCTTTATGCCATTACCTTCTTTAAAACGATATTGAAATAAATCACGCATCATCTGAGGAGCTTCAGCTAAAGAAACCAAACAGTTACGTATATCTCCTGGTGGCAAAATCCCAAACTCCTCTCTTATCCTTCCCGATGACCCGCCCTCATCAGCAACAGTAACTATAGCCGTTATATTAGATGTATATTCTTTTAAGCCTTCTAAAATTGTCGACAATCCTGTTCCTCCGCCAATCGCAACTATTTTCGGACCCTTAGAAAGAAATCTTTTCTCATATATTATGTCTATTAACTCTTTGCTCTTTCCCGGATAGATTGCTTCAAAAAGACTTCGGATTAAATAGGCTATGCCACCGATAAGAGCAACAATACCTATAGTAAATAAAAAAGTATGGACTATCCTTAGCATGAGACTTTCTTCCTTAAATACATAAGGAGATGAAAAAAGAATAAGCAGTATCCCCAATAAAAGAAGGATAACCCATCTTTTTATCCTTAAACCCGGATAAAGCCACTTAATAATTTTTAAAACTCTTTTCATTTATTGAATCCTTAATTGCGCTTTGCAAAGATATTACTAAAACAAGCCCTAGGCGATTGCTCTCTGTTGCTTTTCTAAAAGCAAAATAACTTCTTGGGAGGTCTTGGCAGCTTTAAGTCTCTGAACAAGATATTTATCCCTTAGTAATTTTGCCAAAAATGCTAGCATCTTTAGGTGCAATCCTGCTTCTTTTTGATCAGAAAGCAAAAGAGCTATAACATTAACTGGATCTTGGTCTAAAGAGTCGAAATCAACGCCTTCAGAAGATATACAAAAACAAATTATAATATCCTTAACTGTGTTTAATCTGGCATGGGGAAAAGCTATGTGGCCACCAATTGCAGTTGACCCCATCTCCTCTCGTTTAAGAATGGTTTTTAAGATAACTTTTCTGTCGTCTTTGGCTATCTTATTTTTATCAATTAGGTGGTCGAGGATTGATGCAATAATGCTTTTTTTATTCTTATGTTTTACATTAAAAACAATACAATTTTTATCAAGATAATCAAGAATATTCATAGACATTCAAAAATCGAATCTCTCCAAAGATAGCAGCCGACCAAGAGAATAAGTAAATAAAAATAAGCGGGAGAAGGGAATTGAACCCTCAACCTTCACGTTGGCAACGTGATGCTCTAGCCAATTGAGCTACCCCCGCATATAAGGCTCTGCTATCTGTTTTGGAAAGAACAGTAAAAAAAGATTATTTTAAATAGAACAATGCGGACGGGGAGAGTTGAACTCCCACCTCTTACGAGACTAGATCCTAAGTCTAGCGCGTCTGCCAATTCCGCCACGTCCGCGTGACGGTAAACTTTTCAATAAACTTCTAACTTCACTCTTTGGAAACAAGAGTTACTATCTAGCTCTATATATGGTGAGCCGCCCCAGGGTCGAACTGGGGACAGCCGCCTTAAAAGGGCGGTGCTCTACCAACTGAGCTAGCGGCTCTTAATATCAAATTACAAACAAAGTTATCACTAGATCAAAATTCTTTTAACTCTTTTTCTTTATCTTCTAAAATCGTGTCTATATCTTTTATGAATTTATCAGTCATTTTTTGTAATTGGTCTTCTGATTGAAACCGCTCATCTTCAGAAATCTTTTTATCTTTTTCTAAACTTTTTATCCTCTCTTTACCATCTCTTCTTACAGTGCGTATAGAGACTTTTCCTTCTTCAGATACCTTTTTGACAATCTTTATCAAATCCTGTCTTCTTTCCTCTGATAAAGGAGGAACTATCAGACGAATAATTTTACCGTCATTTACCGGTGTAATCCCTAAATCAGATTGAAGGATTGATTTTTCAACTTCCTTTAATGATGAGGGGTCGTAAGGACTTATAACTACCATTCTTGCCTCAGGCACACCTATAGTAGCAAGCTCTTTGAGAAGCGTTGGCGTACCATAATAGTTGATTCTTATTCCTTCAAGCATCTTTGGATTTGCTCTTCCTGAACGAAGTTCAGCCAATTCTCTCTTAGTAGCATCGATGGCTTTCTTCATGCTTACTTCAATTTCTTTTAAAAGTTCTTTTGACATCATAACTCCTCCCCGATAAGTATTAAGACGTGAGTTTAAAAATATTATTGTTTACTATTCAATCGTAGTTCCTATGTCCTGGCCGCAAACGACTTTCTTGAGGTTTCCTTGTTTCATGAAATTAAAAACAACAATAGGCAAGTTATTTTCTTTGCATAAAGTAACGGCAGTGGCATCCATTACTTTGAGTTCTTTATTTATAACATCAAGATAACTTAGTTTTTTAAACAACTTGGCACTCTTATTCTTTATGGGATCCGAAGAGTAAACTCCATCGACCTTGGTTGCTTTAAGCACTACATCAGCACCTACTTCAGTACCACGCAAAGAAGCAGCAGTGTCAGTAGTAAAATAAGGATTGCCTGTACCGGCGACGAATATTACTACTCTTTTTTTCTCCAAATGCCTTATTGCTCGGCGACGAATATAAGGTTCAGCAATCGCATTTATTTCAATAGCTGTCATTACACGACTAGGAACACTCTGATTTTCTAAAGCATTTTGCAAAGCCATTCCATTTAAAACTGTTGCCAGCATACCCATGTAATCAGCAACAGCTCGCTCCATTTTAAATTCTTTTGAACGGCTTACACCTCTAAAAATATTGCCTCCGCCAACAACCAAAGCTACTTCGACGCCTAAAGAAACAATTTCCTTTATCTGTTCGCCCAGACGCAAGCATACAGAGGTATCAATACCGTGCGATAGCTTTCCTAAAAAAGCTTCACCGCTTAATTTTAATACAATTCTTTTGTATTTAGCTTTCATCCTCTCCTACGCCAAAACGCACGAATCTACGGATAACAATATTCTCTCCACTTTTGGAAACAATTTCTTTTAAGTAATCTCCGATTGAAATTTTATTATTCTTTATAAAAGACTGCTCAGTTAAGCAAGATTCTTTTATGAAACTATCTGGATCTTCTAAATCTTTCATTAAATCTTGGGGAACGTCATCCTTGCTAATATAGCTTGGAGAAGCAGCAGCAACCTGCATAGCAACATCCTTAACAAATTTCTTAAAAACTTCCGTGCGAGCAACAAAATCAGTTTCGCAATTAATTTCAACTAAAGCTCCTAGATTGCCGCCAAAATGAATATAGGAGTCAACTAGACCTTCGCTAGTAGTGCGTGAACTTTTTTTGGCCAACATCTGCGTTCCTCTATTTCTCAAAATTGTCAGGGCTTTATCAAAATCTCCCTCTGACTCTGAAAGTGCTTTTTTACACTCATTAATACCTAAAGAGGTCATTTCTCTTAACTTCTTAATCTCAGTCAAACTCATTCTATTCCTCCTTTTGCTGTGAACTCACAGGGCTCTTATCTTTTTTACTCTTTATGTTTTCTTCTTTTTTATTCTCTAAAGGTTGTTTCGAAGAAGTTTTCTTATCTTTATCGTCTGAAGTAGATAGCTTTTCTTTTTCCTTTTCTACTTCTTGGTCCTTTTGGGATTTTTTTTCTAATCCCTCTTTAATGGCTTCGACTAAGGAAGAAACTATATGTCTTACTGATTTTATTGAATCATCATTGCCGGGAATAGGGTAATCTATGATATCCGGGTTAGCATCAGTATCAATTAAAGCTATTACAGGTATCGAAAGCCTATTGGCTTCCCTAACGCAAGCTGTTTCTTTCTTAGTATCAACAATGAAAACGCAATCAGGCAGCTTACCCATAGTAGCCACACCGCTATAGCTACGCTCCATTCTTTCAATTTCGCGATTAAGCTTTACGACTTCCTTTTTAACCATTATTTCAAACTCGCCTTTTTCGCGCTTATCTATTAGTTCTTGATATTTGTTGATTCTCCTTCTAACTGTAGAAAAATTAGTCAGTAAACCTCCTACCCATCTTTCCACAACGTAAGGCATATCACAATCTATGGCTAATTCTTTTACAATGCTGCGTAATTGCTTTTTAGTTGCTACAAAAAGGATTTTTTCTCCGGCTTGAGCCTTCTGTTTTATAAATTCTTTGGCTTCTTGTATCTTTTGGGCAGTTTTTTCCAAGTCAATAATATAAACGTTCTTCTTTTTCCCAAAAATAAAGTTCTTCATCTTGGGATTCCAATGTTTGCTTAAATGCCCGAAATGCACTCCGTTTTCAAGTAATCCCTTAATATCGTCAGGTAACGCCATGTTTGTTTTTCCTCCTTAAAAACAGATAACCACACGAAAAAGCTTAAAACTTATCCTCACAAGAGAGGCTCATTTTGCATATTTTTCAAGCTGTAATTACCTTTATTTTCCTTACCAAATCAAATTCTTACCTAATATGTTTAGAAAGTATATCATAACCTATTATATTTTCAATAATTATATTAAAAATATTAATTACGTAAAATTGACTGATTTTTAAGGAAGTATTAGGCTTTTTGCGGCTAAAATAAGGGGTTAAGAATAACGCTATACTTGAAATTGTAAATTATGTAGTTTCTTATATAGAGTATCTCTATTAATCAAGTCAGAGTGGGTACCAATTTCAGCAATTTTCCCCTTTTCCAGGACAGCTATTCTATTAGCTTTTTGAACAGTAGAAAGCCTGTGAGCAATAACAAAAGCAGTTTTACCCTCCATAAGAGTATAAAGTGCCTCTTTTATTAACTTCTCTGAAGCAGTATCCAAATTGCTGGTTGCTTCATCTAAAATTAAAATCGGGGAATTCTTTAAAATAGCCCGAGCAATGGCAATCCTTTGTTTTTCACCGCCGGAAAGTCTAAAGCCTCTATCGCCTACAACTGTATCAAATTTTTTAGGAGTATTCATTATGAAATCATAAGCTTGAGCTTTTCGGGCTGCTTCGGTTATTTCTTCTTCACCTGCCTGCATATTACCGTAAGCAATATTATCCCTTATCGAGGTGTTAAAAAGAACTGTATCCTGAGAAACAACCGAAATCAACGATCTCAATGATTTAACCTTTAAACTCTTGATATCAACTCCATCAATCAAAATACGCCCTTTTTGAGGATCATAAAAACGTGCCAAGAGTCCGATTAAAGTTGTTTTACCTGCCCCAGAATGACCGACTAAAGCAATAGTCTGACCCTTTAGAGCTTTTAAATTTATATTCTCTAAGACCTGCCCATCTTCCTGATTGTATTGGAAACTAACATCCTCAAAGCTAATACCTTCACTTACTGACTCAATATCGCAAGCATTAGAACTATCTATAATTTTTGGTTTTTCTTCCAAAATATCATATATTCTCTCTGAAGCTGCCAGAGCTTTTTGATTAATGGCATAAACATTAGATAATTTCTTCATGGGTCTAATTAATTGAGAGAGAAAACCAATAAAAGTAGCAAAAATACCAAAAGAAACTTTACCGGAGATTATATCAGGAGCAATAATTGAAATAATTGTTACAACACCTAAAACTCCCACTATCTCTGTTATTGGCGACACTGCTAAAATTCTCCGAATAGCTTTTAAATTAAAACGATAGTACTGCTGGTTAATATTTTTAAATCTTTCGATTTCATAATCCTCTCGACAAAAAACTTTAACTATCTGGGCACCTTGTATAGTCTCTGACATATGAGAATTTAAATCAGCCATACGTTTTTGAACCTCAACACTAAACTTCTTTATCTTCTTACCTATCTTTACAACAGGAAACATGATCGAAGGAAAAAGTATAAAAATAACAAATTGGAGTTTCCAGGAAATAGCAAATCCCAACCAAAGAGCAGTAACAGCAAAAAGGCCCAATTTCATTGACTCAAAAAGAAGATCTTTGAGGGCATAAGATATAGCATTAGTAATAAGGGCCACATCATTAGTAACTCTGGACATCAATTCCCCAGCTCTTTTTTTACCGTAGAAATCTAAGGAAAGCTCTTGGAATTTAGCATAAAGTTTGTTACGTACGCCCTTAACAACACCCTGGCCGACAAGATTCATTAAAAAATCTTGCAAATACATAAAGAAATTCTTTAAAATGAAAAGAATCACAACAAATATAAGTATCTGCTTAAGAAAAGGTGCGGGCTCAATTGAGTTTAATTTATCGATTATCTGGGTTACGAAACCTGGCATATTGCCAGGAATGGCTATCTTCCCATTTGTAAAAACCCTATCAATAAGAGGGGCAAAAGCAGCAAAAGAAACCCCTTCAAATATAGTAGAAACACCCATGCAAAGCGTTGCTAACACCAAAATACCCCGGTAATTGGCGGTGAATTTAAACAGCTTTAAATAATCTTTGGTAATTTTACTCATTTTTTATTCTCGTATTGACTCCCGGCAAATAATCATTAAAATAGGGAAATAATGAACGACAGTTTACCACACCAATTGACTTTTCACAAGGTATTTGGTACAATCAAAAATCAGATATTGGCTTAAACTAAATCAATATAAATATTATGAGAGTAGGGATAATTGGTCTGGGACGATTAGGGAGTATTCATTTTCGTATCTATAAGGAAATCAAGAATATAGAGAAAATATATCTTGTTGATATTGATACAGAGAAGCTATCCACAGATGAAACCTGCCCTCACTTTACTGATTACAAACAGCTAAAAGGCTTAGTTGACTTAGTAAGTATTGCTACGCCAACAACCACTCACTTTAAAATTGCCGAGTTCTTCTTAAAAAACAAAATCCCGGTTCTAGTTGAAAAACCGCTTACCCAGAGTCTGGCTGAGGCAGAAAAGCTCTTAGAGATAGCTAAAAAAAACAAGACTATACTTTTTGTAGGTCACGTTGAGCGCTATAATAGCGCTTACCTGGCTGTAAAAAAATCAATCAAGAACCCCCTATTCATCGAATGCCATCGTCTTAGCCCCTACCCCTACAGATCTTTAGATGTAAGTGTTGTCCTTGATTTAATGATCCACGATCTCGATATAATGCTTTACTTTTTAAAAGATAAAGTAAAAAAATTAGAAGCTAAAGGAGTCAAGGTTTTATCGAAAAGTCACGATATTGCCAATGCCCGTCTTAGCTTTAAAAACGGATGTGTGGCTAATATAACAGCTTCCCGGATATCAGCAAAAACAGAACGGAAAATAAGAATATTTATGCCTAATTGTTATATATCACTTGATTATGCCAAGCAAAGTGTTGAAATTTATCGAAAAATAAAGTCAAAAATTACCAAAGAAAGTCTTTCTATTACTAAAGAAGAACCTTTAAAAAAAGAAATTATTGATTTTGTAAACTCAGTTAAAAAAGCTGAATTCACAATAGACGATGCCAATCAAGCAAAAGATGCGCTTTCACTAGCCTTACAAATCCAGAAAGCGATATCATAATTAATTCTCCAAAATAAAGTCATGAAAAAAATTATTCTTATTGCCGGTGATAGGTCAGGCGATCTCTATGGAGGTATGCTTTGTAAGCAACTTTCTAAAATTTATCCCGAAGTCAAGCTCTACTCTTGCGGCGGAGATAACTTAGCTAAAAATTCCCAGCAGTTAATAGATTTACTATCACACTCTGTCTCCGGGCTGGTAGAAGTGTTATCTTCCCTGGCAAAAATTAAAGAAATTTTTGATAAGACTTATGCGGAGATTGATAAGTTAAAGCCTGATTTAATCATCCCAATTGATTTTCCTGATTTTAATTTTCGTCTAATAAAAAAACTTGATAAAAGATATCCTGTATTTTATTACATAAGTCCCCAGGTCTGGGCCTGGCGAAAGAAAAGAATTAATTTTATACGAGATTATGTTGATAAAATCATCGTGATCTTTAAATTTGAGCAAGACTTCTACAGGGAAGAAGGAATTGATGCCTCCTATTTCGGCCACCCCCTCCTAGAGGTTGTTCCTGATTTAGATATAAAGGCAAAAAATATTATATCTTTTTTACCTGGTTCAAGGAGAAATGAAGTTAAAAAACACCTGCCAATAATGCTCAAAACTAAATCAATACTTAAGGCTAAATTACCTGATTACTCTTTCCGTATCATCCGGCCAAAAAACCTGGATCAATCAATATACGAAAAACTCCCAACCGATATAGAAATTATCCCCCATTCTTACCAAGCCCTTAAGGAGTCAAATTTTATTATTGCTTCATCGGGAACCGCTACTGTTGAAATAGCTATCTTAGGAGTACCTTATCTAATAATGTATAAGCTAAATACTTTTTCCTGGACTATATTGAAACTGCTGGTAAAAACTGAATTTATTGGCATGGTTAATATCCTCCAAGGTAAAGCAGTGGTAAAAGAATTGGTCCAAAACCAAGCTAATCCTCAAAACATGGCTAGGATAACTCTCGATTATTTAAATAATCCTGAAAGTTACCAAAATCTAAAAAAAGAATTGGAGTCGGTTAAAGATATACTTAACCCTTATGGAGCAAGCAGGAAATTTGCTGAATTTATTGGTAAGTTTTTAAATTTGTAGTTTAGGATTTTTTATTTTTTAGCTTACGGCTGCGTAAAAAATTATAAATTGCTAAAATTGCTGCCGGAGTAACGCCGCTAATACCTAAGGCCTCACCTAGAGATTGTGGCTTAAATTTCTTTAACTTTTCAACTATTTCACTTGATAGGGATGGAATTTTAGAAAAATCAATCTTCGGTAATTTTATTCTATCTAAATTATTCATTTCTCTGGCCCAGATCTTTTCTCTCTTTAAAAAGCCTTCGTATTTACTTAATATTTCTATTTCCCGCTTTACTCCCAGATCTTCAATATCTATTTTCTTTTTAAGTGAATCTAAATCAAGGCCGGGTCTTTTTAAAAGTTGGTAAGCGGTAATTGTTTTATTCTGGTAATTTATCTTAAGGTTTTTTAATTTAATAAGGCCATTTTCAATACTTTTTTTCTTATTTAGAATCAATTCATATTCAGCTTTTGACAGTAAAGAAAGCTTATAAGCCAGGCTGCCTAGGCGTAAATCAGCGTTTGTTTCGCGAAGAGAAAGACGGAATTCACTTCGCGAGGTAAACATCCTGTAGGGCTCATCAGTACCCTTTTTAGTAAGATCATCAATTAATACCCCGATATAGGCTTTATCGCGAGGTAAAATGAAAGGCTTCTTTCTTTTAATTAAAAGTCCGGCATTAATTCCAGCAATCAACCCTAAGCTAGCAGCCTCTTCGTATCCGGTTGTGCCATTAACCTGACCGGCAAAAAAAAGACCTTTGATTGTTTTTGTTTCAAGCCAGGGATAAAGCTGGCGTGAGTCAATTACACCGTGCTCAATTCCATAGCCCGGCTGCAAAACCTTAGCATTTTCTAAGCCTGAGATTGAATGAATCATCTTAAGCTGTACCTCATAGGGTAAAGAAGTTGAGATACCATTAGGATATATTTCAAGTGAATCTTGGCCTTGCGGTTCAATAAAAACATGGTGCTGGTCGCGATCAGAAAAACGTACAACTTTGTCTTCAATGGAAGGACAGTATCTTACACCGGTTGATTTAATTTTTCCGGTGTAGAGCGGGGAAAACTTTAAATTGTTGAGAATTATTTTGTGGGTTTTTTTATTAGTATGAGTTATAAAACAACTTAAATTTACATCTCTTATAGTTTTATTTCGGAAAGAAAAAGCAAGAGCATCAGAGTCAGGAACTTGCTCCTGCATTTTAGAAAAATCAATTGTTCTTTTATCCAAGCGGGCAGGTGTCCCGGTTTTAAAGTGTTTTGTTTTTAGACCTGCCTTTTTGATACTTAAAAAAAGTCCATCACTGGAAGGTTCATTTAACCTGCCACCGGAGAAACTATCCATGCCGATATGAATTTTACTTTTAAGAAAAGTACCGCTGGCGATAATTACAGTCTTTGCTTTAAATATCTGGCCCGAATCATTCCTTACACCGCAAATCTTTTTATCCTTAATAAGCAATTCTTCGGCCTTAGCTTGAAGAATAGTTATATTTTTATTACTGGCAAGGTAATTGCGAGCTACTTTTGGATAAGAGTACATATCAACTTGAGCCCTGGTTGCCCAGACCGCCTTTCCTTTACTCCTGTTTAATATCCGATAGCCTAAAGAAGACTGATCGGTAATCTCAGCAATAAGTCCACCTAAAGCATCGACTTCTCTAACTAAGTGCCCTTTAGCAACTCCACCTACTGCTGGGTTACAAGATAACTTACCTATCGCCTCAATGTCAATAGTTAAAAGGAGCACAGAAGAACCTAGCTTAGCTGCAATATTAGCTGCCTCTATACCAGCATGGCCAGCACCTACAACAATACAATCATACTTCTCCATAGTTTTAAGATTTTACCATAAGGAAGAGATTTCGGAAGGAAAAATAGCCTATAGGGGTATTTGTATACTTAAATTTACCTAAGCTGAACAACGCTCATCCGCGGCCTGCCGCCAAGACCAGTCTGAGTGTTGCGTGCTCCGCCGGCTTTATGGCGAACATGCATAGTAACAATATTTCCAGCATTAAGGCTGTAAACATCCTGTACAATAACATAGCCAGTTTCATTAACCGGACCCTTTACAAAAGCATCTGATTGACCTCTTTCAGCACCGTTTATATAGATATAGGCTGCCAGCTCACTATCACCGGCTTGCTGATGAGACCGTGCACCCACCGCAACGCCAGTAAGCCGTAACAAGATAAACGCCGTTTTGTTGGATACGAAAACGATTATTACCAGGCTGGGCAATACCGCCATAGTCAAATACTTCATTATTAAAATTAATCCTATGGGTTCCGCCATCAGGAATGCTTTGGGCGGGACTACTTCGTGTCATTTTAGCCATATGAAGATTATTCCCACCT
>CAJXAF010000002.1 GCA_913050175.1 uncultured bacterium | reverse complement strand
AACAATTTTATCTCCCAGACAGATTTTAAGAATATTTCAGCAATGGGGGCAAAGGTATTGCGTGTACCCTTTAATCATAAATTAATAGAAACAAGATCCTATCACTATGAGGAATCCGGCTTTTTATATTTGGATAAACTTTTTTCTTGGGCCGAACAATATAAACTGGGTATAATCCTTGATTTACATGCAGCTTGCGGGGCTCAAAGTTGTGATTGGCATGCTGATAGCAGGGGCAAGGCAAAATTATGGACAGATCGCACTTTGCGTGAGCGAACAGTTGCTCTTTGGCAGGTAATTGTCGAAAGATATAAGGATAAAAAGGCTTTAGTTGGCTACGATGTTTTAAATGAACCGGTTTTAGGTAGTCGTAATGACAAAGTCTTAAAAACCTTATACAAAAAGATAATTAAAGCTATAAAAGAAATTGATTCACACCATATAATTTTTCTTGAAGGGTCTTTCTGGGCCCAGCGTATAGATTTTTTAAAAGATTTAATAGAGGATAATATTGCCATCAGCATTCACACCTACCAGCCTTTAGAGTTTACTTTTAATTTTAATCCCTGCTTAAGGTTCCCCGGCAGAGTAGGGGCGGATGTCTGGAATAAAAAGACTATCTATAAGCACCTAGAGAGTTATTTCAAATTTTCCCAGAAGAACAAAATCGGTATTTTTGTTGGTGAATTTGGTATAAATTGGCGGGGAGGGCTCTGGGGTGAAGTACAGTGGCTTTCGGCAATTTTAAAAGCCTTTAGTGATTTTGGCTTTGGCTATACCTATTGGACTTATAAAGCCATGGCTAACAATGTCTTTCCCGATGGGCTTTATCAACAAATTGATAATTCAACTTATATCAATCGTCAGGGGCCAATATATGGTTGGGAGACATATCTTGATTTATGGCGCAAAGAAAAAAATAAAATAATTGAATTTTGGCGAACTGAGAATTTTACACCTAATAGGAAATTAATTAGCACACTAAGGAGGTATTTTAAGAAATGATTATTCCAGCATTGTTAACCGAAGATATTGAAAAACTCAACTCAATGATTCAGCTTTGTTCGGTTTTTACCGATTATGTACAAATTGATATTATGGATGGTGAGTTTGTTCCTTCAAAAAGCATATCTTTATCTGATTTGAAAAATTTAAAATCATCAATACGCAGCGAGGCTCATCTTATGGTAACCGATCCCCTAGAATGGTTGGATGCCTTTAAAGAAATAGGTTCAGAAAGGATAATATATCACTATGAGATTGATAAAGATCACAGCCAAATAATTTCTCAGATAAAAGCCAAAGGTTTTAAGGTCGGGATAGCCGTAAATCCAGAGACGAAAATCAGTGAATTTTCAAATCTCCTGCCTCAGATAGACACGGTTTTGTTTCTCTCGGTAAACCCTGGATTCTACGGGGCTACCTTTATTCCTGAGGTTTTAGATAAGATGAAAGACTTTAAAGGTGCTTATCCGGAAAAAAATATAGGCATTGATGGAGGTATGAAGCTTACCAATGTTGCCAATGCCAGAAAAGCCGGGGCCGACTATATTTGTGTGGGCAGTGCAATACTTAAAAGCGACAATCCTCAGCAAGCCTACGAAAATTTATTAAAAGTGATAAATGGCTAGATTTATAAGAGTTACATTTTTCATAATTCTCATAGCAACACCGATTTTTTTCTATAAATCAGTAAACCGTAACAACCATGTAACGACAAACAATAACTCTTTCATCGACTTAACGGAGGTAGTGCCGCTTAAAATAAAAAATACCCAGGTTCGCGGTCAAATTGCTATTATTTTTGATGATTTGGGGGGAAGTCTAGAGGAATTAAGGCAATTATATAAACTTAATATTCCTCTTACAATATCAGTAATTCCTGATTTAAAGTTTTCTAGAAACATAGCCCATATTGGTGCGCGGTGCGGTTTCTCGGTTTTTATCCATCTTCCTCTGGCGCCGGAGGACCGTTCGAAGATTGAATCTGCCAAATACAGGTTTATAAGTAGTGATTTAAGCAAACGAGAAGTCGAAGCAATCCTTAGACGATACCTCAATTATATACGTATCGCTATAGGGGTTAACAATCATATGGGCTCAGAGGCAACTCAGGATAGAAGGTTGATGGAGATTGTTATGAAAGCTGTAAAGAATAAAGGTTTAATTTTTGTCGATAGCAAGACTTCAGCGAATTCAGTTGCTTATGAGGTAGCTAATTCAAGCGGACTGGTCTGTGGTTACAACGAAGGCTTCCTTGATTCTTTAGATGATACGGCCTTTATGGAGGAGAGGATAGAGGAACTCATTTTAAAAGCACAATCCAAGGGTAAGATAATTGTTATTGCCCACCCCAAAAAAAGCACTGTTGATTTTCTAAGAAACAACCTTCCCCGGATAGAAGAAAAAGTCGATTTCATTACAGTCAAAGATTATTTTGACCTTTAGACTAAATAAAAATGAAGCTCCGCTGGCTAAAGTCTGTGATTTTCTACGCGACTCTTCTTGGGGAGCGGAATCCTGCAACTGCTTTTATCTTTGGCTTAAAAGCCTGGGTTTTATCGTGAGGGGCAAAATTCAATGAAAACAGTTTTGTTGCATATTTGCTGCGGTGTCTGCGGTATATATTCATTAAGAAAATTGAAAAACGATGGTTTTAGTGTTAAAGGATTTTTCTACAACCCTAATATTCATCCCCAAGATGAGTACGCGCGAAGGAAGGAAGTGGCAGAAGAAGTGTGCAGGTTAGAAAAAGTTGATTTTCTTGAGAAAGAATCTGGTTCGAGCCAGTGGCATGATTTATGCAGTCCTTATGCTAATCAGAAAGAAGGCGATAAGAGATGTGCGCTTTGCTATGAGCTTAGGTTAAAAGAAACCTTTAAAGAGGCTAAAGCCGCAAAGTTTGATTATATTGCTACTACTCTTACGATTAGTCCTTATAAAAAGAGTAAGGAGATATTTGAAATTGGAAAAAGTATTGCCGGTGATTCATTTTTGGCAATTGATTTTAAAAAGAAGGACGGCTTTAAAAAGACTATTGCCCTAGCCAAGGAACACAAACTTTACCGGCAGGATTATTGTGGTTGCATATTTAGTAAAGCATAAGTAAACGATGGTAGAATTGAGCGAAGAATTTTACTCTTTTAACCAGTATTTAAGGAAGCAATTTGGCGAGCGCGTACAGAGAATTAGTCTGGATGCCGGTTTTAATTGTCCTAATCTTGACGGCAGTCTAAGTGAGGATGGTTGTAGTTACTGTAACAACAAAGGTTTCTCTCATTATGCCGGCAGTCTTAAGTCTTTAGAAGATCAAATTAGAGAATCAATAGAATTTTACTCAAAATCCGCGAAAGCTAATAAATTCATCGCTTACTTTCAAGCTTTTAGCAATACTAACGCCGATATAGAAGTTTTAAAAGAAAGATATGAGGTAATAAGAAAATTTCCTCAGATAGTAGGCTTGTTTATTTCCACTCGCTGTGATTGTATAGATGAGAATAAACTTAAGCTAATATCAGAATATAAGAAAGACTACTTAGTCTGGCTTGAGTACGGTCTGCAAACAACCCATGATAAGATTTTAGCGGCTATTAATCGAAACCATACATGCAAAGATTTTCTTAAAACTCTGGAGCAAACACGAAAATTTGATATAAATGTTGGCGTGCACATGATTTTAGGTTTACCAGATACAACTACCGATGACATACTTTTAGATGCCAGGCGTTTATCTTCCCTCGACATTCAAGGTATTAAATTGCACTCTTTTCATATTTTAAAGGATACCCCTTTTCATAAATTATATGAAAGTAATAAAATTAAACTCTTAAGTCGCCAGGAATATGTCGATATTCTTTTTCAATTTTTACAGCTTATACCTAAAGATATGGTTGTTTTTAGATTAAGCTCAAGTGCTAACCCTGATTATTTAGTGGCTCCTGAATGGATAAATCAAAAGGGTAAAGTCATCGGAGAATTAAGGATAAAGTTTAAAGAAAAAGGTATATGCCAAGGGTTCTTACATGAAAATTCTTCTTTCAAAAATTAACCAAGGTTCTGTAAAGGTAGATAGCGCCACTGTATCCAGCTGCAATAGGGGTTTGGTTTTATTTGTTGGTATAGAAAAAGGAGATAATGATTTAGTCGCCAAGGAAATGGCAAATAAAGTTATAAATTTAAGAATTTTTGCCAACGATAAAGCTAAGATGGACTATTCGCTTAAAGATCTAAATCTAGAGCTTTTATGCATACCTAATTTTACACTTTGTGCTCGAACTAGTCGCGGCCGGCGTCCATCTTTTGATGATACTATGGCTCCGATAGAGGCCAGCTCTTTATTTGACGAGTTTGTCCAATGTCTTTTAAACTATGGTGTAGTTGTAAAAAAGGGTAGTTTTGGTAAGCATATGGATATAGACCTTTCTCTTAACGGACCGGTTAATATTATTTTGGACAGTAAATCCAGGTGAAGAGAGTGTAGAGAAAGAGAGGGGAGTGGGGAGTGAAGAAAGAGGTGGGAAGTGATGAGAAAAAGGGGTATAATTAGCCAAGATGTTTAAGATAGCATTAGGACAAATTAATCCAACAGTTGGTGATCTTGAGGGTAATGCCTTAAAAATCATTCAATATATAAGCAAGGCCAGAAAAAGTGGAGCTGACCTGGTTGCTTTTCCTGAGTTAGCCTTAGTCGGCTATCCCCCGGAAGACCTACTGCATAAATCTCATTTTATTAAGAGAAATAAGCATTTTTTAGGTCTTATTAAAAGTAAGTGTCAGGGGATAACTGTTTTAGTTGGTTTTGTAGATGAAGAAGCAGGTAATCTTTTTAATTCTTGTGCAGTTATTCAGGATAAGAGGGTCAAAGATGTATATCGTAAGATAATTCTTCCCAATTACGGTGTCTTTGATGAAAAAAGGTACTTTTACCCCGGGCATGTCCTGCCCTTATATAAACTTGGTAAATATACATTTGCAGTTACTATCTGCGAAGACATCTGGGAGGATGAAATCATCGATTCCTTAAAGGGCAAAAACATTGATTTCATTATAAATATTTCTGCGTCTCCATTTCATTTGGGCAAGATTACTCAACGAGAGAAAATTTTAGCTAAAGCAGCAAAGAAAATAAAAAGCAGCGTTTTTTACTGCAATTTGGTTGGTGGCCAGGATGAGATAGTTTTTGATGGAACAAGTAAGGTTGTATCCGAAACCGGCAAAATAATTGCTTGTGCTAAGCGATTTAAGGAAGAGTTGTTTACTTTTGATCTCAAAAAAGTAAAAACATCCGCTCAGACAAAAATAATCTCTAAATTAGAAGAAGAGGCGTACTCAGCATTAAAGCTAGGTCTTTTTGACTATGTGAATAAAAATAAATTCACCAAGGTGGTGGTTGGTGTAAGCGGCGGGATTGATTCGGCTGTAGTTGTAAGTTTAGCCAGATTAGCTTTAGGCAAAAATAATGTTTATGGTTTGATCATGCCTTCAAATTATACTTCTAAGGAGACATTTCGCGATGCTAAGAAAATTTGTCAGAACCTAGGTATAAAGCATAGAGTTGTCAATATTGACAGAATTTTGCAATCTTACCTTAAGGAGTTAAGTGATCATCTTAAAGGTTCTATTTTAGGCGTAACCGAGGAAAATCTTCAGGCTAGGATTAGAGGGAATATCTTAATGGCCTTTTCCAATAAATTTGGTTATTTAGTTTTAAATACGGGCAATAAGAGTGAAGTTTCCTGCGGCTATTGTACACTTTACGGTGATATGGTTGGTGGTTTCGGTATCTTAAAAGATGTTCCTAAGCTATTAGTTTATAGGATTGCCGGCTACATAAATGAGATTTCAAAAATTACACTTATACCGAATTCAGTTATTAGGAGGGCACCTTCGGCAGAATTAAAACCTAATCAGAAGGATAGTGATAGCCTGCCAGTATATAGAGTGCTCGATCCAATTTTAAAACTATACGTAGAGAAAGATTATTCTTGCGAGCAAATAGTAAAAATGGGCTATAAGAAAGAAGTAGTTAAGAAAGTAATTCGTATGGTTGATTTAAATGAATATAAACGCCGCCAGGCACCAATCGGGATAAAAATAACGCCTAAAGCTTTTGGTAAGGACAGGCGCATGCCCATAACCAATCAATTTCTTTAGTAAAGATAAATGAGAGTTTTTATTGGCATTGGTTCAAACTTAGGAGCACGGGAAGATAATATAAAAAAGGCTGTAGATAAACTAAAAGCAATTGCATCAATAGCTATAGAGGGTATTTCTTCAATTATTGAGACTGAGCCGCAAGGTGGGCCGCAGCAAGGAAAATATTTGAATGCAGTCTTACAATTGAGCACAGCCTTAAAGCCAAAAGATTTGCTAAAAGTTTTGTTGAAAATTGAAAAAGATTTAGGGAGAATAAGAGGAGAAAAAAACGCCCCCCGAACTATGGACTTAGATATTCTCTTATATGAAGATAAAATTATCAATACTCAAAGCTTAACCATACCTCATCCGCGAATGTTTAATCGGGAATTTGTAATGAAGCCATTGCTTGAGATATATCCTGATTTTAAGAATAAGGTTAAGAAAATAAAACTATGATTACAATAAAAAGTCCCCAAAAGGCAAGACAACTTATTGCTAAAACCAAAGCAAAAGGTTTGTGTCTGGGCTTTGTTCCGACTATGGGAGCACTGCATCGAGGTCACTTATCTTTAATCAGAAAGGCTCGAGCCGAATCTGATTTTTTAATCGTGAGTATTTTCGTAAACCCGCTTCAATTTGGGCCAAAAGAGGATTTTAGAAAGTACCCCCGTAAGATAAAGCAAGATAGGGCCTCTCTACTTAAAGAAGGGGTGGATTTATTGTTTTTTCCGGAGTCGGCTGCAATATATCCAGAGGGCGCTTCTGTTTTTGTTTACGAGGATAGGCTTAGTAAGGTTTTATGCGGAAAATCTCGCCCCGGACATTTTAAAGGTGTTTCTACAGTATTAGTTAAATTCTTTAATATTATTAATCCGGATATAGCCTATTTTGGTCAAAAAGATTACCAGCAGGGGGTAATTGTTAAAAAGCTAGTGGCTGATTTAAATTACAATATTAAAATTAAGATTCTACCAATAATTCGTGAAGATGATAATTTAGCAATGAGCTCCCGCAATGTTTACCTGGATGATAAAGCTCGTATAAAGAGTAGGTGCATTTATCAGTCTCTGGCATTAGCCAGGAATCTTATAAGGAAGGGTCGAAGAGATACCGATAAAATAATATTAGAGATGACTCAGCTCATAAGATCAAAAGCGCGAGTCAAGATTGATTATATTCAAATTCTCGATGCAAACTCTTTAACAAAATTAAATTTGATAAATGGAAAAACCTTAATAGCTGTAGCTATATATATTGACAATGTTCGTTTAATAGATAATATTATTATTAATGTTAAAAAATAAAAAAGTAAAAATTGGTATCATTGGCTGTGGTGCAATTGGCGAGGGTCTGGCTTTATTTATTGCTAAAGAGCTAAAGGAGAAGACGTCTCTCTACGCTTTAGCTGATATGAATCCAGAAGCGGCCATTGCTTTACGTAAGAAGATTGCCATTAAACCCAGAGTATATAGAATCGATAAGTTAATTGATGGGGTTGATTTAATAATTGAGGCAGCTTCAGTTAAAGCAGCTGATTATATTTTAAAAAAAGCAATACCCAAAGGAAAGCCGGTTATAATTTTAAGCGTTGGTGCTCTTATAAAAAACTTATCAATTTTGACACAAGCCCGTAATAAAGGTGTAAATATCTATGTTCCTTCCGGAGCTATCTGCGGCGCTGATGGTCTGGGAGCTTTGAGTTTGGGGGGTATAAAAAGCCTAACCCTAACAACTTCTAAACCTCCTAAAGGTTTAGTTGGTGCTGATTACCTTAAAAAGAAACGAATAAATTTAAATAAACTAAAAACCACTCAAACAGTATTTAAGGGGAGTGTTAAGGATGCTGTTAAGTGTTTTCCTAAAAATATTAATGTAGCTGCTACGCTCCTCCTGGCTTCTTCCTTTAAAAAGGTGAAAGTCATTATAAAAGCAGATCCCCGGCTCAAAAGGAATGTTCATTCTATAAGAATAGAGGCAAAGGAAGCTAAGATTAACATTGAAGTTGAAAATATGCCTAGTCGATTAAACCCGAAAACAAGTGCTTTAGCCATTCTTTCTACCCAATACTTGCTTAGGAAGCTATTTTCTTCTTTTAAAATCGGTAGTTGACGATATAATAATTTAAGTTCAGTTACCTAATCCTTAATTTTAACCCTTATCAATTCTAAAAACCAATTGCAAAGTAATATGAATAATTATATTGATATTAAAGGAGCTAAAGAGCATAATTTAAAAAATATCAATCTCAAGCTTCCCAAAAACCAACTAATTGTAATTACCGGTCTTTCTGGTTCAGGGAAGTCATCTTTGGCTTTTGATACGATATACGCTGAAGGTCAGCGTCGCTATGTTGAAAGCCTTTCAAGTTATGCCCGCCAATTTTTAGATCAACTGCAAAAACCAGATGTTGAGCATATTGAAGGTTTGTCTCCGGCAATTGCTATAGAGCAAAGAACTGCCGGCGGTTCACCCCGTTCAATTGTAGCCACTCAAACTGAAGTCTATGATTACCTCCGTTTGCTTTATGCTCGTATCGGTAAATCTCATTGCTATAAGTGCAGACGGCCAATCACTAAGCAGACTTCCAGTGAAATTATAGACAGGGTTTTAAGTTTACCTAGGGATCATAAGATTTTGATTCTTTCTCCTGTTATTCGCGGCAAAAAAGGTCAACACCAAGCTCTCTTCAAGAGACTCTTACGTGAGGGTTTTGCCAGAGTACGTATTGACGGTAATATTTATGATTTAGATGAAGATATCAAACTCAGTAAATATAAAATTCATACCATTGATATTGTTATCGATAGAATAAAAGTTAGATCTGACTATAAAAAACGTATTGGAGATTCGATTGAATTGGCGCTTAAATACTCAAAAGGATTTTGTCTTATTTTTGATGATTCTATAAAAAAAGAATATTTTTACAATACCCAGTTAAGCTGCAGCCATTGTAGTATTTCTTTTGAGGAACTCCAACCGCGTAGTTTTTCTTTTAATTCTCCTTATGGAGCCTGTCCGGCTTGTAATGGGCTAGGTATAAAACTAGAGTTTGATCTTGATTTAATTATAACTGATGAGAATAAAACTCTCGATGAAGGGGCAATTGAGGTTTGGCGTAGAGGCGGTAAAGGTTATATCATGTATTATAAAGCTTTACTTCGCGAAGCAGCAAGCGAAATAGGCTTTTCAATGCATACGCCGTTTAAAAAGTTATCCAAGAAGATACAGGGTAAAATTTTATATGGTGATTCAGATACGGATGTCTGGGATAAGCCTTTTGAAGGGGTAATACCTAACCTTGAAAGAACTTTTAAAAATACCGATAGTGAATATAGAAAATCGGAAATCGCTAAGTATATGTCCAAACTTTCCTGTCCTCAGTGTCGAGGTCAACGTCTTAAAAGGCAAGCTTTAGCCGTATTTATCAATAACAAGTCAATCTGGGATGTTGTCCGTATGAGTATAGAAGAGTGTAAGGCTTTTTTTTCAAAAATAAAATTAAGTGAGTATGAGGAAAAAATAGCAAAACATATAATTAAGGAGATAAAAGAGCGCTTATCTTTTTGCAATAACGTCGGTTTATCTTACCTATCTTTAGATAGATTAAGCAATACTCTTTCCGGTGGAGAAGCCCAAAGAATAAGATTAGCAACGCAAGTTGGCTCAGCCCTCTCAGGGGTAATCTATATTCTTGATGAGCCGACTATTGGCTTGCATTCACGTGATGATATTAAACTAATAACTACTTTGCAAAAATTAAAGGATAACGGTAATACGGTTATAATTGTTGAACATGATGAGCAGATGATTGGAGCTTGCGATTGGCTGGTCGATCTTGGGCCGAGAGCCGGAATACATGGAGGAAGAGTTGTATTTTCCGGTAAGAAGGAAGCAATATTTAAAGAGAATACTCTAACTGCCAAATACCTAAAAGGGGTAGAGTCTATACCCTTGCCCTTAAAGAGACGAATCTATCGAGATAACCCCTATCTTTTTATAAGGGGCGCTAAGGAGCATAATTTAAAAAATATAGATGTAAAGATACCTTTAGAGAGTTTTATTTGTGTAACCGGTGTTTCCGGATCAGGGAAATCTACTCTTATAGAAGATATTCTTTATCGGTCCATCGCTAAAGGCCTCTACGACTCTCATCTTAAACCGGGAAAGTTTAAAAAGATTGACGGTTTAGAAAATATTGATAAAGTTATTATAGTAGATCAATCGCCAATTGGAAGGACGCCGCGATCGAATCCGGCAACGTATACAGGCGTATTTACTTTTATCCGTGAGGTTTTTAGCCAGCTACCAGAGGCAAGGACCAGAGGATTTAAGCCAGCGCGGTTTAGTTTTAATGTTTCGGGAGGAAGGTGCCAGGCTTGCTCAGGTGAAGGAACCAAGAGAATAGAAATGCATTTTTTACCCGACGTCTTCATACCTTGTGAGGTTTGTCAGGGGAAAAGATTTAATAAACAAACTCTAGAAGTAAAATTTAAAGGTCATAGCATAGCTAGTGTTTTGGCTATGAATGTTGATGAAGCCTACGAGTTGTTTTTAAATTTCCCTAGAATTAAGAATATTTTAAAGACAATTAAAGATGTTGGTTTAGGTTACATTGGTTTAGGCCAGTCAGCGACTACACTTTCCGGAGGTGAAGCTCAGCGTATAAAATTGGCTTCGCAATTAAGGAAAAGAGCAACCGGGAAAACTCTTTATATCCTTGATGAACCAACTACAGGCCTACATTTTGATGATGTTAAGAAGTTGCTCTTTGTTTTGCAGCGTTTAGTAGATAAGAAGAATACTGTTTTAGTTATTGAGCACAATCTGGATGTAATAAAATCATCTGATTTTATTATTGATTTAGGTCCGGAAGGCGGTGACCAAGGAGGAGAGCTTATTGCTTGCGGTTCTCCGGAGGAGGTCATTAAAATAAAAAGATCATATACAGGAAAATTCCTAAAAGAAAAGTTTAAAAATAAATAATCCTAAAATACTAATAAATGCGAAAAAAAATTATAGTTATTCTAACGGGGTTAATATTACTAATTAGCAATAGTTGTTTTTGCTTTGAAAAAGGAGAGGAGCGCTTTTATGTTGCGGTTAAAGCTTACTCAGACGGCTTCTACGATGCCTCGCTTTCACTTTTGGAAAAGTTTCTCAAGGAATACCCTGACAGTCCTCTTTTTTATGAAGCGCAACTTTATATAGCAAAGTGCCATTTTAATAACGAGGATTATCCTAAGGCATTAACAGTACTCAATAAATTAGAAACCAACAAATATCTGCATGAACTCTTAGAGGAGGTATACTACTGGCTGGCAACAATCCATTTTAAGGGTAAAAACTTTACAAAATCTCTTGAGTATGCTGAGAAAATTATATCGCACTATCCTAGTTCAAAATTTAAACTGTGGAGTTATTATTTGATTGCTAATAATAACTTAGCCTTAGGCAATGAAGATGAAGCCATAGAGCTATTAAGATCAATCATTGATGAGTCCGAAGATACTGACTTAATTGACAGCACATATTTAAAACTCATTAAATATTGTTTTGACAATAGAAAAAACTCTCTTCTTAAGTCGTCAGGTCTTCAATATCTTAAAGATTTTCCTAATGGTAGCTTAAGGGCCCAGGCGTTTTTCTATCTTGGCGAAGGTGCGTATGCAGAGGGTGACTACGCTTTAGCAGTAGATAACCACAAGCGGGCCTTGCTTGAGAGGCCTAGTATCCAATTAGAGGATTTAATAAATCAGGGTTTGGGTTTTTCTTATATTGAAATTGACAATAAAATGGAGGCTAAGTTAAATATAGATAAAATCAGGGATAAAGAGCTGCGTCTTTTTTCTCAAGGTGTATTCTATTTTAGAAGTAGTAATCATATAGAAGCCCTGGATACTTTTGATATTTTTATAAGAACTTACCCCCAGAGTAAGTTCATCCCTATTATCTATTTAAACAAAGCTGACTTACTTTATGAGATGGGAAGGCTAAATGATTCAATTTTTGCCTATAGAGATATTTTAAGTAGATTTGACGAAAAAGAACAAGCCAATGTAATTAATAAGGCTAAATATGGTTTGAGTTGGTGCTATCTAAAAAGTGGGAAGTTTAAAGAAGCAATTGAGGGCTTTGAGAGTGCTTTTGAGGCTACTGATAATGTGTTGGTAAAAATCAGCGCCCAAATTCAAATAGCAGACACTTATTTAGAAACAGCTCAATATGATCAAGCCTTAGATGTTTATAATGAAATTATCAAGAGCTACCCCAATACTATATATGCTGATTATATACAATTTCAAATCGGCGTTACTTTTTTAAGAAAAAAGGATCTTAAAAGCGCTTCCTTAGCTCTTCGTAATCTGGCAAAAAAATTTCCTGACTCTAAACTTCTTCCCCAATCACAATACTACCTTGCCGTAAGTTATTTTTCAAAAGAAGATTACTCTGAAAGTAAGAATCTTTTAGAGGATTTTATAGAGAAGTTTCCTCAGAATAGCTATATTTATAAGGCCCGTTATCTTTATGGTAAGTGTTTTTTTAACGAGGGAAACTTTCTTAAAGCATTAGAGCTTTTTAAATCAATCTCAGGAAAAAATAAGGATAAAGATATTGAAGAATTTATTTATATTGATATTGGTAATACTTATTTTAATCTGGAGATGAATGTAGACGCTAAAAAAACATGGAATTCTTTTCTTGAGCTTTATCCGGAATCAGAATATCGGCCTTCAGTGGGGTTATATTTAGGTGGTCTAGAGGAGAAGGAAGGCAATTATGCTGATGCAGAAAAACATTATCTAAGGATTGTTAATGAATTCGGTAACGATTCCTGGGGGAATGAAGCCTTACTTTCTTTAGGTCACCTTTATTGGTCTATAGGAGATTTGGATAAGGCTAAGGATTACTTTAGCAAGTTAGTTGAGACACATTCGGCGTTAGCAATAAAAGGAAAGCTTTATTTAGCTGAAATTTTGGCTCAAAAGGGCAGAAGCGTAGAGGCTTTAAAGATATATAACGAACTCATTAATTCATCTTCGCCGATAGCAAAGATTGCCTTAGTGAATAAGGCAAACTTACTTAAAGAGATGAAAGATCATCGTCAAGCCATAAATTTCTTTAAAAAAGCTATTGATGAAGGGATTGATTCTCCGGATATAATATTTTCCTACAGCACTTCTCTTGAGAAAGTCGGCAGGAGCAAAGAGGCCATTGATGAATACTTTAAAATTATTTATATGTTTTCGCCTGATAGCGGTCAACAATATTCCAAGGATGCGCAGTATTATCAAACCAGGTCTTACTTTCGTATAGCCAGAATTTATGAAAAGGAAGCTAATTTCACAGAGGCAAAAAAAATTTATCAAAAGATAATAGATTTAGGCGTAAAAGAGTCTAAGATAGCAGCAGCGAGACTAGAGAAACTAAAATCAGTCCGTTAAAGAAATCGGATTTAGGTTCACTTTGTTAGCATAAGTTATATTTTTTTAAGGAGGTTAATATGTGGGAATTGATATCTAAGAACAGTTCATTAATGTGGCTAATGCTGCCAATTTTTTTATGTTCAGTATTTTCTGTCACTATAATTTTTGAAAGAATATTTTTTTATTTGAGTGTTAAGGTAAACGTTCAGTCAGTTATATCGCAAATCATTGATTTTGTTCGCAAAAATAATATAACCGAAGCAATTGATCTATGCGAGAAGAACCCTTTCTACGCTACTAATATTTTAAAATCAGGCCTTATTCGTTATGAAGAGACAAAAGATGTTATTCGTGAATCTATGGAAAATGCTTCTCTATATGAAGTTCCAAAGCTTGAGAAAAATCTTAATTTCTTAAGCACTATTTCTCATGTTTCACCACTTCTCGGTCTTCTTGGTACTGTTGTCGGACTGGTGATTTGTTTTCGTACAATTGCCCAAAAGACTGTTACGGTTGGCATGGTAAATCCTACTGATTTAGCTGACGGTATTTGGGTAGCGCTTCTTACTACAGTTGCTGGCCTCTGTGTTGCTATACCTAGTTATATCATGTATAACTTTTTTGTTCATAAAGTCAATCTTGCTACTTTAGAGTCAGAGCGCGGTGCAACTGAGTTGCTGGAAGTCTTACCTCAGAGTAGGTATGCAGACCAATAAAGGGTCATAAAAAAATAAACATTTACTAGTAGGTGAAATAGATGAAATTTAGAAAAAGTGCAAAAGTTGAAGCTGGTCTGCATCAGATTGATATTGTCCCCTTAATTGATTGTGTCTTTCTCCTTTTAGTATTCTTTATGCTAACATCTAGCTTTGTTGTAATTCCGGGAATCAATGTAAAACTTCCTAAAGCTGTGACGTCGGAGGAGTTGGATTCAAGATCATTGACGATAGTTGTTTCCAGCGAAGATATTATGTATGTAGATTCTAAGCCTCTAACAATTAAGGAAGTGGAGGAAGTTTTGCAAAACAAAGGATTTGATTCTATTTTTATCAAAGCAGATAGAGATGCCAGCTTAGGCACTGTTGTTAGCGTCTGGGATATTAGCAAAAAAGTCGGCATAGAGAAAATTGGCATTGCAACTACTTACGATTAATATCATATAGTTTTTTTGATAAATACAGGGATATTTAAGGATAAAAATTATATACAGTGTTAGGGAATTGTAAGTATGAGACAGAGAAGATCTTTATTGATAGTTTTGTTTTTTTCTTTTCTTGTCCATGTCTTTATTTTTTCATTTTTTAGGTTTGAGATTGACGCTAAACGTACACCTGCAATATATGTCTGGCCTGATATTCTTAACAAGAGAGATCTTTTAAGTAAAGAAAAAGTAAAAACTTTACCAAAAGAAGCCTTTTTTTCCTCAGACAAATTACGCTATAAGTATTTTTCTAAAGCTATTACCGGCAAGGTTAATTCTTTTTTTAATCAAGAAGTAGCTTTACACAAAAAAACCAATAATCTCCGGAAAAACGATAATTTAAGAGAATTTAAACCTCAATTTTATTATTTGTGGGAAGATAGGATGCCATTTCTTCCTCTTGAGGAAGAGAAGGTATCATATAAAGCTTTTGTTTCCAAAAGAGGCAAGGTTTTGTTTACTTACCCCCAAAAGCTGACAGCTAATTCTTCAGGAAATTTACATTTTCAAGAGCACATTCATAGTGCTGGTTTCTTCCTAAATGATAAATTTTTCTGGACAAAAGTTGATGGGGTAGTAAAATAAAAATGAAGATTAACCTTGCATCTTTTATTGGTTTTTCATTAAGTTTCTGTGTTTTCCTTGCCTTTTTACTCGAATATGTAAACAACATACGCCTTACTAAATTAAAGAAGGAAATACAACTGGAGAAAAGGCAGTGCGAGTTATGTTCTTCGGTGTATTTTGTTTCTCTTTTGTCAGAATTTTGGCACTGCCCTTTATGTGGTAGCATAAATAGGAAATCGCACCAAAAGCCAAAAATAACAAGTTCTTAGGTGAAATAGGCAATAATGATTACAGAGATAGGCATAATAGCAGGTGAAATATGGCATTTTTTAGACAAAAATGGTATAGTTGGCTTAGATACTCTTATCGGTGGCGTTGACAGATCTAAAGATTTAATTCTTATGAGTCTTGGGTGGTTGGCCCGCGAAGGGCATGTTTTGGTAGAATGCCAAAATGATACTTATAGAGTTAGCTTACGGGAAAAAGACGCTGATTTAGCAAAAGAGGAGGAGAAGTGAAAAAGGGTGTTATTTTAATAGTTGTAATTGGAATATTAATTGTTGTTTTCACTCTAGCTTTAGTTGCTTTATATCTTTTAACTCAGGAATCCCGAATTGCTGAACATAAAATAAGAAGAATCGCAGGAGTCTTTACAGCCAGGGCTGCTATGGTGCATACCTTGGAAGAATTGCGAAGAGGAGTTGCTGCTCCAACTTGGGCACCGGCTGCGAATTTAAACGGTATTCCCAATGGTGATGTTGCCATAACCGTAACGCCTGGTATAGGCCCATCGGGTACAAATCAGGTTGACGTACAAGTAAACTATCAGCCTTAATCCACTTATTATCCAATTGAGTTTTGCTTAGGTTTTGAATATTTTTGATTATTGAAAACCTGCCTTTTGAAGTCTATCCTTATTTTTTACGCCTGTTTATTTGTCTTTCTTGACATGTTTTGATATCTTTGTCAAAATATGATGGAATCCTTATTTTTATTTTGTAAGCTTTTGGGCTGGTAGTTCAGTTGGGAGAACGCCTCGTTCGCAACGAGGAGGTCGGCGGTTTGAATCCGCTTCGGTCCATGTTTTTTAAAAGGAGTTTTTATGTCAAAAATAAGAATATACCTCCAACCAGGCCGAATAACCGATGTTGTAAAGATAGGCGATAAAACACTTATCCATAAGATAAAGAATGTTTTGCGCTTGGCGAGTGCCGACATCATATATATATTTGATGGGCTGGGTAAAGAATATACCTACCGGATAGAGAATATTAAAAAAAACACCCTTAGCCTCAAACAGGAATCAATTTTAAGAGTTAGTAATCAAAGAGATAGTAAAGTAACCCTAGCTTTTCCGATTGAAAAGGAAGAAAGAGTAGATTTTATCTTACAAAAAGCGACTGAATTTGGGGTGTCAGATTTTTTACCTTTTAGCTCTCAGAGAAGCTTAAGACAGAAAGTATCTCCGCAAAGATTAAAGCGTTGGCAGAGAATCATTGTTGAAGCTGTAAGGCAGTCAGAGAGGCTTTGGATACCAGGTATTAGAGAAGTATCTACTTTTAAGGCGATAGCTGAGAGCGACTATCGGATTAAACTAGCTGGTTCAATTAAGGGCCAAGCTTTTGAGAAAGTTTTAAATAAAGAGCACAGCAATATTCTTTTTATTGTCGGACCGGTTGGTGATTTTTCTCTCCAAGAGTTTGGTATTTTAGAAGAAAACCAATTTAAGCTTGTTAAACTGGCTTCGCAAGTTTTGCGTGTAGAAACTGCAGCAATCTTTGCAGTGGGGTTTTTAAATTATTTTTTCTTAAATAATGAAAGTTAAATTTATAACACTTGGCTGCAAGGTCAATCAATACGAGACTCAAGGGATACAGGAAGAGTTCTTATCTTTAGGTGTTGTGCCGACTAAGAACAAGGCTGATATATACGTAATCAATACTTGCTCTGTTACTAAGCGTGCTGATAGTAAATCAAGAGAAGCTATTCTTTCAGCCAAAAAGGAGAACCCTGCAAGTATAGTTGTTGTTTGTGGATGCCTGGCACAACTTAATAGTGATGATATACAAAATTTGGGTGTTGACTATATTGTGCCCCAGGAGAAAAAACATCTCCTAGCGTCGATTGTTCTAGGCAATAATAAAGCTCAAGAAAAAGCAGGTAGTCCCCAGGATATATGGTCCTTATCAATAACTAATTTTTTTAATTATCGGGCCTTTATCAAAGTCCAGGACGGTTGTGATCATTTTTGTACTTTTTGCAAAATCCCTCACTTAAGAGGCCCCTCTCGGAGCCGGGATATATCGAGCATCCTAGCGGAAATTAAAAGAATCTCAGAAAAGCATAGAGAAATAGTCCTCTGCGGCGTTAATTTAGGTTTATACGGTAGAGATTTAAAACCAAAACTGAACTTAAATCTCCTGGTTGAAGAAATTTTAAAAATAAAGTCATTGGGCCGCTTGCGTCTAAGCTCGCTGGAGCCTTTATTTGTTGAAGAGGAGCTGTTTTCTTTTCTTAAAAATGAGAAATTCTGTCCGCATTTTCACTTTCCTTTTCAGTATGGAGATGACACCATATTAAAGTCAATGAATAAGAAAGAGACAGTTTCAATGTATTGTCAAAAAGTTAATCAGGCAAGAGCTGTGCGCTCTGGTATCGCAATCAGCTGCGATATCATGGTTGGTTTTCCCGATGAGACCGATGAGACTTTTAAAAATACAGTTGATTTTATTAAGACTGTAAAACCAATGCGGATGCATATTTTTACTTTTTCTCCCCGGGAAAAAACAGAATTCGCTAGTCATACCATAAAGGATAAAAAAACAATTCGCAACCGATATAATACCTTAAATGATATGGCTAAACAACTATCTCGCGAATACATAGAGCAATTTATAGGCAAGGAGCTACACATGGTAGCCGAAGAATATAAGAATGGTTTACTTATAGGTTGCACAGAGAATTATTTAAAAGTTCACCTAAGAGAAAAGGTTAACCTAGGTAAGATTGTTCCGGTGGAAATTGATAGTTTTTCAAACGGCAAGATTGCCGCTCATTTACTCTAATTTTTAAATTATAATGCGCTTAAGTGTATTTATTGCAAAATCAGGTATATGTAGTCGCCGCCGGGCTGATGAATTCATAAGGGCAGGCGTAGTTACTGTTAATGGCGAAGTAATTAGTAAGCCGTTTTTTACTGTATCTGATTCAGATGTAATTTGCTTTAAGGGAAAGGTTATTAAGCAGAAGAATCAAGTTTACTTTTTATTCAATAAGCCAAAGGGCGTAATTACAACTTGCCGGGACATATTTGCCGGGAAAAAGATTATAGATTTTTTTCCCGGCAAATACAAAGGCATATTTCCGGTAGGACGGCTGGATAAGAATTCAAGCGGATTAATAATTATTACTAATGACGGCGATCTCTGTTATAAATTAACCCATCCTAAATTTAAAGTTAAGAAGGAGTATCTGCTAACCCTAAGAGGCCAGCTCAATGAATTTCTGAGCAGGAAGGCCAAGAATGGTGTAGTTGATATGGGTGAACGCCTAAAAGTTGAAGATATTAAAATTATATCTACTTCTAGCGAAAAAACGATTGTTAGGGTGATTATTAGAGAGGGTAAAAAAAGACACTTACGACGGTTATTCTCAAAGCTTGGTTTGCCGGTAAAAGATCTTAAACGGACAGCTATTGATCAAGTTAAGCTGGGTAGTTTAAAGCCGGGCAGCTATAGAATGGTAAAAAGAGAAGTCATCCTTTAAAAGTAGTGTTTGGAGTTGAAAAAGGTTTAATTGATGGTAGTATAGATGCCTATGGAAACATCGATATCAGTAGTTATCATTACAAAAAACGAAGAAACACGCATAGAGGCTTGTCTTGACAGTGTTAAGGGCTGGGCAAATGAGATAATCTTAGTTGATGATGAGAGTTCTGATAAAACTCGCCAAATAGCAACTAATTATACCGATCGAATTTTTACCCGGAAGATGGATATCGAGGGCCGGCATCGTAACTGGGCTTATGCTCAAGCTAACAATCAGTGGGTTTTGAGTTTAGATGCTGATGAGCGCCTGACTCAAGATTTAAGAGATGAGATAGGCCATGTGTTAAGAGAGAATCCTAAAGGCGCAGCTTATACAATTCCCCGGAAAAATTTTCTTGGTGATTATTGGCTTAAATGGGGAGGCCAATATCCAAGCCCGCAGTTAAAACTCTTTAAAAAGGATAAATTTAGATGGGAAGAAGTTGAGGTCCATCCCAGAGCTTTTCTTGACGGAGAGTGTCTACATTTAAAAGAGCCAATGTTGCATTACACCTACAGAGATTGGGCAGATTTTCTAAAAAAGTTAAATTCCCAAACTACCTTGGAAGCCAAAAAATGGATAACTCTACTTAGCGATGATCCTAAAAAAGCAAATTATAAGATGAACCTATTTCATGCTTTATGGCGTTATAACGATAGATTTTTTCGAACCTTTATTCGCAAACAAGGTTGGCGAGATGGCTTTAGAGGTTTTATGCTCTCTTTTTTTGCTTCCTTGTATCAAATCATTGCTTATGCAAAGTATTGGGAAATGAAGAAAAATCTTACCGCAGCTAAAAATACAACAAAATAGTAAATAAGGAAACTTACTTCATGGAAAATAGAGAAAAAATAGTTTTTCTTGATCGTGATGGGGTCATAAACCAAGAACCCGGAGAGCGCTACTATGTAAGTAGTTTAAAGGAGTTTAAATTTATCCCGGGAAGCTTAGAAGGTATGAAAAAACTCTACGAGAAGGGTTTTAAACTATTTATTATTTCCAATCAGTCAGGAGTATCAAAAGGTCTTTATAGTACCCAGGACTTAGATAAGATGAATAAAAAAATAGTAAAAGAGCTCAATAAGAGCAATACCAAAATATCCGGCATTTATTACTGTACCCATTCTCCGGATCAAGGGTGTGAGTGTCGAAAACCGAAAACCGGTCTCTTAACTCAGGCAGTATCTGAGTCAGATCTTAAGTCTCCTATATCTTTTTTTATCGGTGATTCTTTTCGTGATATGCAAACGGCCGTTTCCTTTGGAGCTAAGCCAATATTAGTTTTATCGGGAAAAGAGAAAATATCTAATCGTGATAAGTGGGAGTTTGAGCCAGATTACGTATTCGACAACCTCCTTCTAGCGGCACATTATCTGTGTTCTCATTACGGGTGAACCCTAGGAACACTTTTTATGTCTAAAATACTCATAACACATGCTAGTTTTGGTCAGGGCCATAAGAAAGCAGCCGAGGCAGCCGCCAGCGTATTTAATGCTCCAACTTGTGACATTTTAGATTTTACCCACCCTTTATTAAAGAAGCTATATGTATCAGGCTATCTATTTATAACTGATAAGACTCCTTTTATATGGCAGGCAATTTTTAACCTCTCTAAAATAAACTTTATTGCATCAGGTGTCCATGGCTTACAGTTATTTTTTCTGGCTCCTTTTTTAAAGCACTTACGCAGCCAAAAGCCACAGATAGTTATTTCTACCCATTTTTCCTGCCCCAGATTTATGCGCAAACTTAAAAAAGAATTGGGATTTAAAATAATTAATATTGTTACTGATATAAGGGTGCACCCCTTGTGGGTCTATGAAAGTGTAGATTATTATTTTGCATCCTTTGAAGCTACAAGAAAAGATTTAATAGCCCAGGGTGTTGACCCTAAGAAAATCATTTGTGGCTACGCGGCCCTAAGAGAGGGGTTTTTAAAAGAGCTAAATTCAAGCGAACTTAGAAGGAAGTTTTCTCTCAAAGATAGACCGACAATCCTTTTTGTTTCTTCATCCCGGGGAAATTTTCCCTATCTAAAGGAGTCGATCAATCAACTTCTTAAAGATTACAACTTGATAATTATTTATGGAAAAAATACCAAGTTAAAAAGCTATCTTGATAGTCTGGCTTCACCATATATCAGGACTTTTTCTTTTTATGAACAGATGTGGGAGTTGGTATCAATAAGCTCTGTTATAATTACCAAGCCGGGAGGATTGACAGTTTTTGAAGGAATTTATAAGCGGATTGCTTTTGTCTTTACCCACTACATACCCGGACAGGAGACAGAGAATATGAATATTGTAATAAAACACGGTTTGGGCCGTTTTGTTAGGGGTAGTCAGGAATTAGTGAAGGCAGTTAATTATTTTGCCAATAAAAAAAGTTTTTTAGAGAAAGAATACCCTTTAGAAATAAAAGATATTAGAGAGCCGCTTAAGGATTTAGTCTTTGATATAATTGACACCCAACATGAATAAGGAAAAAATAGCAAAAGTTGTTTTACCGATTGCTTTGGATAAAGAATTTGATTATAAGTTTTCGCCCTCTTTTGATATAAAGAGAGGGATGAGAGTAATCGTTGATTTTCGTGGTCGAAAGAGACTGGCCTTAGTGATTAAAACCAGTAAGACTTCAAAGATTAAAAAGTTAAAGACTATAGTTAAAAAACTTGATTCATATCCTGTATTAAATGATGAGCAGATTCTCTTTAGTGAGAGGTTAACTAAGAATTATCCTTATGCTAAAGGCGAGTTTCTGTTTATGATGTTGCCGGGATACTTAAAAAAGCCTCATCCGCTCAGAGGAGATAAGATAGAAGAGAGTTGCCAATTAATAGGAAACAACAAACCAATAAAACGAACCTACATAAAAGCCGATACTTTTAACTTACGCTATGATAAGTATAAAACTCTATTGAGGGCTAAATTAGAAGAATCTTCAGTTTTAATTTGTTTTCCCCAACTTTCCTACCTTCTCAAAGCCAAAGAGATTCTAGAAAAAGATTTTAAGGATAAATTGCAAGTTATCCACAGTCAAAAAAAAGAAAAAGAGCTATTTTCTTCCTGGAAGGCCTCAAGAAGAAAGACTTTGATTTTGGGAACAAGGGTATCACTTTTTTATTACCCTGAGGATTTAGGTCTGCTCATAATTGAGCAGGAAAATAGTCCCTACTATTTTCAGCAGGAAAAGCCTTTTCATAACCTTTTTGACCTAGCTATTTTACTCAGTGATTTTAAAAAGATAGATCTTATTGCTGCCTCTGATTACCCGACTCTTTCGGCTTATCGTCTTATTAAAGAGGGTAAGTTTTCTTTATCCGAGAACAAAAGCCAGCAAGATAAGATAAATGTTGTTGGCCTTGAATCAAGTACAAAGAAAAAAATACTTTCCCCGGTCGCTATAGAGCTTTTGCGCAAATCTGCCGCCGATAAGAAAAGGGCAGTTATTATCTGGAATAAAACTGGATTTAATAGGATGGTGTCCTGCTCTAATTGTGGTTTTGTTTATAAGTGCAGCCACTGCTCAGGCTTTCTTCAATCAGGTATAAATAAAAATGAAGGAACTTGTCCTTATTGTCATAAAGTCACTAGCCTTCCGTCAGTTTGTACTAATTGCAAAAACGGTTACTTGAAAAGTAGAGGTTTTGGTATCCAGCGTGTGGAGGGTATGTTAAAGAGCCTGTTTCCGGAAGTTAAAATCGATCCATTCTCGCAAAGAAATCCTAAATCTGAATTTGTTCTTTCTACCTCAAAGATACTCAGCCATCTTTATGAACCTAAAGAATTTGACTCCTGTTTTGTTCTTGATATAGATGCAGCTTTAATGAGAAATGATTATGAGGCAACTTTTAATGCTTACCTTTATTTAAAAGAACTGGCACTTTTATGTACTGGGTCTCTGTATCTTTTTACACAAAACAATTCTTATTATTTATTTCAATACCTTAACCAGGAATGGGTAGACTACTACAACTTTGAATTAGAATTGAGGAAAAAGCTTAAACTTCCGCCTTATGGGCTCTTAGTTAAAATCACCTTAAGATCAAAGAACGAAAATACTCTTTTTAAAAGGAGCCAAGACTTATATAATAAACTACAAAGAGAGTTTCCTCAAACCCACGGCCCATTTAAAGAGCAGCCTTTTAAACTGCGTGATAAGTACAGGTATACAATTATTATTAAGACCGAGCGCAATTTAGACTCAAGGAATATTATAAAGAACCAGGTAAAAAATTTACGTAGCCGATCAACTTATGCAGCTATCCAGATGTATTAAATAAATATATGAAAACTAAAATTAAATTTGTTTATTTTGGTTCGTCAGAATTCTCTAAAATTATCCTCGATGGTTTATGCTCAAAAGGCTATAGGCCGCTTTTAATCATAACCAAGCCCGATAAGCCAAAAGGGAGGGGGCTAAAAGTTTTTCCTACTCAAGTTAGCGATCTTGCCTCAGATAAGAAAATAGAATGCCTTAAGCCGGCATCTTTATCCGATGAAGAATTTAAATTAACCCTAAAAGAAAAAGAAGCTGATCTTTTTATTGTTGCTGACTACGGCAAAATAATACCTTCGAATATACTTTCTTTCCCGAATATATTCAGCCTCTGTGCACATCCTTCCCTATTGCCTAACTATCGCGGTGCCTCACCAATTGAATATACTTTGCTGGAGGGCGATAAAAAGACCGGGGTTACAATTTTTAAAATTAATGACAGAGTAGACGCCGGCGATATAATTTTACAAAAGGAAGCAACCATAAGTGAGAATGATAATTTTTTAAGTTTACGTAAACGCCTGGCTAAAGAGTCAGTACCTATTTTAATTGAAGCTATCAAAAAAATTACTAGTGATGATTTTGTTTTAATTCCTCAGGATGAGTCGAAAGCAACCCTTACCCATAAACTTAAAAAAAGCGATGGTTTAATCTCCTGGGGCAAGCCAGCTGAAAAAATAGTAAATTTAATCCGGGCAACAGCTGGTTGGCCTTCAGCCTATACCTATTATAAGAGTTCAGGCTTAAAGATTTTATCAGCTCAAGCTCTGGATTTAGAAAATAACCAATCACCGGGAGTAGTTGTCAAAATTGATAAACATGGCATATATGTTGCTACTTCTTTGGGCGTAGTAAAAATTAAAGAGTTAAAGCCTCAAGGTAAGAAAAAGATGTCCGCTCAAGCATTTATTTGCGGCCATAACCTCAAAGTCGGCGATCATTTTACCGATAAAATCAAGCTTTAGATTGATTTAAAATGAAAAATAAAACTATTCATGCCTATTATTCCGGTATTGTCCAGGGAGTAGGTTTTCGTTTTACAGCAAGGATGATTGCCAATAGACATAGCGTTAAAGGATGGGTTAGAAACCTTTCCGATGGCAGAGTCGAACTCTTAGCTTCTGGCAGCGATAAGGATGTGGATAATTTTTTTATTGATTTACGAAATGAGTTTAAAAGAAGTATTAGCGAATCTAATGAAAGCCAAGTAAAGTGCGATGAGGAACACACTGGTTTCGGGATAAGATTTTAAGAGGCGCGCTTTTTATATTTTTTACTTTAATTTATGAAGTATGGTATTTTTTCCGATGTCCACGGAAACCTTCCGGCCCTGGCGGCAGTAGTTAACTTTTTAAATAAGGAACAAATTGATAAGCTTATATTTCTTGGTGACCTTATTGGTTACGGGGGCAGTCCCACCGAGTGTATTAAAATTGTCAAAACCCTTAAACCCTTTCTTATAGCCGGTAACCATGAGTGGGGTGCACTTTCGAAGTTTGGCTTAGGTAATTTTAATGCTTTTGCCAGAGATGCTTTACTTTGGAGTAGAAACCAACTAGACCGGGATGATTTTGCATATCTGGAAACCTTTAGCTTATCTTATGAGGAAAGCAATTTTGTTTGTGTCCACGGTAGTCTTTATAAACCGCAAGAGTTTTGTTATATCCACTCATCCTTTGATTCTGAAACCAGCTTTTCTTTGCTAGATAGACAAATATGCTTTATCGGTCATACCCATAGAGCTGGGGGATTTAGTTTTTCTAACAATAAAATTGAGGTTTTGAGAACTGAGGCTATTAGGCTTGATAAAGATAAACAGTACATAATAAATATTGGCAGCGTTGGTCAACCACGGGATCGGGATAACCGGTCATCTTTCTGTGTCTATGATAGCAAGAGAGCAATAGTAAAATTTATAAGGTTAGAGTATAATATCAAAGAAGCAGCTGATAATATAATCGCTAAGGGTCTGCCTTCAATTCTTGCTAACCGGCTTTTTGAGGGGTGGTGATTTAAGACTATGAAAAATCTTGATAAAGTAGGAAAAGAAATTGCCAGCTTAAGATTAAAGATACGGCAAGCTGATTACTGCTACTATGTTCTTAGCGATCCTGAGATTTCTGATAAAGCCTACGACGACCTCTTGCGAGACCTCAAATTTTTGGAAAAAGATAACCCCCAACTGATTACCCCCGATTCACCGACACAGCGAGTAGCCCAAGGCATCTCCAGCGGTTTTAAAACAGTTAAGCATAGGGAAAAAATGTTATCTTTGGATAATACTTATTCCATTCAAGAGTTAAAAGAATGGGAAGAAAAAATAAAGCGGATGCTGAAAAGAGAAGTTGCTCTGGATTATGTGGTTGAACCGAAGATTGATGGAGTAAGCTGCTCTTTAACTTATAAAAACGGTGCTTTTCTTTTGGGAACAACCAGAGGCGATGGCCAGGCCGGTGAGGACGTAACTCCTAATTTAAAAACTATTAAATCAATTCCTCTGCGTTTAAGTAAAAATTATCCTCAACTACTTGAAGTCAGGGGAGAGGTCTTTATGTCAAAAAAAGATTTTGCGAAAATAAATAAAGAACGAATAGAATCCAAGGAAACAGTTTTTGCTAATCCCCGAAATGCAACTAGTGGATCCTTAAAACTTTTGGATTCAAAACTAGTAGCAAAGCGGCATCTGCGTTGTCTAGTCCATTCCTATGGTTGGGTTGATGATGCTGATTTCACTAATCATAAACAATTTCTTAAGAGAATTTCAACTTGGGGCCTGCCAATTGATTTCAATAGTAAGCATTGTCAAAGCATTAAGCAAGTTATTGATTACTGTCTTCGGTGGGAGAAACAGCGGGATTCTTTAGACTACGAAGTTGATGGAATAGTGGTAAAAGTTAATAGCTTTTCTTTGCGCCGCCAATTAGGTTCAACCATGAAATCACCCCGTTGGGCAGTAGCTTATAAATTCCCGGCGCATCAGGCAACAACAAAAATTGCTAAAATAGAATTTGGCGTAGGCAGAACCGGAATTATTACACCGGTTGCAATATTAGAGCCAATCGAGTGCGGTGGCGTCACTATATCAAGGGCTACTCTGCATAATTTTGATGAGATTCAAAGATTGGATATCCGCAACAAGGATACTGTTCTAATTGAACGGGCTGGCGAGGTTATACCAAAAATTATAAAAGTAATAAGTTCAAAAAGAAAGGGTAAGGAAAAGAAGGTGCTTATACCGACAAAGTGTCCTGTGTGTTCTGGCAAAGTTGCCAAAGAAGCCCAAGTCGAGGTTTATCTCTACTGTCTTAACCCTGATTGTCCGGCTCAACTTAAAAAATCAGTTCTGCATTTTATATCGCGTAACGCCTTAGATATTGAAGGCATGGGAGAAAGCGTGGTTGCCGAGTTAGTTGACCGCAAGATTATAAAAACTTTAGCCGATATATACCTACTTAAAAAAGAGGATTTACTGAGCTTACCGCTCTTTAAAGAAAAAAGAGCAAATAATTTAATTCAGGCTATTATTGGGAGTAAACAAAGATCTCTTTCGCGATTATTATATGGCTTAGGCATACGACATGTAGGCGAGAAAGCAGCTATGCTTTTAGCCGATAATTTTAAAAACATTGATAAGCTTCTTTTATTAAAGGAAGAGGACTTAACGGCTATTTCTGAAATTGGGCCTACCATGGCTTTATCAATTGTAAATTACTTTGCTCAACCTCAAACTAAGAAGATGATTAATCTCTTAAAGAAGTTAGGTATTAGCACTAAAGAATTAAATAAACCACTCCTAGATAATTCATTTAGCGGCTTAACTTTTATTTTTACCGGTGAACTAAACTCTATCGCTCGCAATCAGGCAAAGGAAATAATTCAAAAGAAGGGAGCCAAGGTAGTTTCTACAGTCAGCAAAAATACTGATTTTGTAGTTGTTGGTAAAAACCCCGGGTCAAAATTTAGTAAAGCTAAAGCGCTAGGGGTAAGAATTGTTTACGAAGATGAGTTTTTAAAGCTAATTAAGTGATTTTAGCCATTTTTAGGATAAATACCTCTTCTTTAATAAATTTGCTTTTTTGAGCATTTTTTCAAAAAAGGCTAAAAAAGCCATATTTTTTACCAGCCAATAAATTTTTCTTTTTTTCTTGACAAAAAAAACTTTTATAGTATCATCGTATGGTCAACTTTTTCCCTTTAAAATCAGGGAGAAAGCCCACGTGGCTCAGTCGGTAGAGCACTTCCTTGGTAAGGAAGAGGTCACCGGTTCAATTCCGGTCGTGGGCTTTATAAGAGGTATATAATAAGTACCACGATGTGGAAAAGGGTGAGTTTTACCCTCTTTTCTATTTTTTTTACCTAAGTCATTATGCGAGAATTAATTGCGTTATCCTGCACAAATTGTAAGCGAAAAAACTATTACATTACTAAGAATAAGCGTAAACATCCGGAAAAGCTTACTCTAAATAAGTATTGTCGTTTTGATCGTAAGCATATAGATCATAAGGAAGCTAAGCCCTGATTAAGTTCTTTGGTAATCGTTCCTAAGCCTAAAATTAATTTTAGGCGAGTAGCTCAATTGGCTAGAGCACCGGTCTCCAAAACCGGGGGTTGCAGGTTCAACTCCTGCCTCGCCTGTTGAAGAGATTTGTTTTAATAAGAGCATTTTTCATAATAATTCTTTAAATTAAATAATGATTAAAAAAATTAAACGTCTTCCTGTTTTTTTAAAGGAAGTAAGAGAAGAGCTTAAGAAGGTAAATTGGTCTACACGTCAGGAACTGATTTCAGCCGGAGTCATAGTTGTGATTGCCTCGGTTTTAATCACTTGCTACATTTTTGTGGTTGACTTAGGTTTATCAAGAGCTATCCAATTTATTTTAAAATGAAACAGTGGTATATACTGCACACTCTTAGCGGGGCCGAGGACAAGACAAAGAATAATCTTGATTCCAGGATAAAAGCTCACAATCAGCAAGATTTAATTGATGATGTTATCATTCCCAAAGAGCAGATTACTGAGGTAAAACTTGGTAAAAAGAGAGTGCTTGAAAGAAAATTTTTCCCAGGCTATATCTTAATCCATATGGAGATGAATGATGATACCTGGCTCTTTGTGCGTAAGACACCAGGGATTACAGCTTTTATCGGCCCAAGACGAAAACCATCACCAATTGCTCAAGAGGAAGTAGATAGAATTATCTCTAAGGCTGATGAGAGCAAGGCTAAGCCAGCGCCAAAGGTTAGTTTTGAAAAGGGAGAAAATATTAGAGTTATCGAAGGGCCATTCATTAATTTTAATGGAACAGTTGATGACGTATCCCTTGATAAAGGTAAATTAAAAGTTAGTGTTTCAATCTTTGGCAGAACTACTCCGGTCGAGTTGGAGTTTTGGCAAGTAGAAAAGATTTAATTTCAAATTAAAGGATAGAAAAATGGCGAAAAAGAAAAAAAAGAAACCAGTAACCCAGATCAAGCTTCAGATATCGGCCGGGAGCGCAACTGCGGCACCGCCGGTTGGCCCAGCTTTAGGTCAGCATGGTGTGCCGATTATGCAGTTTGTTAAAGCTTTCAATGATGCCACAAAACAGAAAGAAGGTATTGTCCTCCCAGTTGTTATTAACGTTTATGAAGATAAGTCTTTTGATTTCATTGTTAAGAGCCCCCCGGTTTCTTTTCTTCTTAAAAGAGCAGCAAACTTGGCTAAGGCCAGTTCTACTCCCGGAAAAGATATAATTGGTGAGGTAACAAAATCAGCAGTAAAAGAGATCGCCAAGGAGAAACTGCAAGATTTAAATACTAACGATGTAGAGCAGGCAATGAAAGTAGTTGAGGGAACAGCTCGAAGTTGCGGTATTAAAATTATAGAAGGATAAGGTGTATTCATGAGTCCAAGTAAAAGATATAAGGAAGCGTTAAAAAAAGTTGATTTTGACAAGGCTTATCCTCTCACTGAGGCTGTTGACGTTTTAAAATCTTTACCAAAAGCAAAATTCGACGAAACCATTGAGGTAAGCAGTAAATTAGGTGCCGATCCAAAACAATCTGATCAATTAGTTAGGGGGTCAGTAGTCTTACCTGCCGGAACTGGAAAAACTGTTAGAGTCTTAGTTTTTTGCGAACCGGAAAAGGAAAAAGAAGCTAAGGAGGCCGGCGCAGATCATATCGGTTCCCAGGATGTTATTGATAAAATTTTAAAAGAAGGTTGGCTTGATTTTGATTGTTGTATCTCAACCCCTGAGCAAATGCGATTAGTGAGTAAATTGGGAAAGTTCCTCGGACCAAGAGGCCTTATGCCTTCACCTAAAACAGGGACTGTAACTGAAAACATAGCCCATGCCATTAAAGAAGCAAAGCGAGGAAAGGTTGATTTTCGTATGGATAAATTGAGTTGCCTCCATCTCGGCCTGGGAAAGATTTCTTTTAGCAAAGAGGACATTTTAGGCAATTTAACAGCCTTCCTTGAGGCCTTGGAGAATTCTAAACCTCAATCAATAAAGGGTGACTATATTAAAAGTTTTTATTTATCAACCACAATGAGCCCATCAGTTAGAATTGCGCTCTAAAGTAAAATATTTAAACTTATGAATACTCAGACTAAAAAAGTTGGATTAATGACACGGGAAAAGATAATCTCTGAAATTAAAGAGAGAGCTCAAGAAGCCCAAGCTTGCTATTTTATTTCTTTCAACAAACTTCCGGCATATCCCTTTAACGTTCTACGCAATGATTTAGCTGCTTCCAATACAAAAGTCTTTATAACCAAAAACTCTCTTTTTTTGAAAGCCTTAAGTGAAATAGGGTGGGAAGATTTTGACAACCTTCTTGAAGCAGAAACAGCCCTGGTTTTGGTTTATGACGAGGATGTTGTTAAGCCAGCTAAGACTTTGGTTGATTTTTCTAAGGAGTTTGAGAGCTTAAAGTTAAAAGGTGGTGTCATTAAAGATAAGAAAGTCGGCGCTAAAGAGTTAATCGCACTTGCTAAGCTTCCTTCTCGGGAGGTTCTTTTGGGCACGGCTTTATCTGCTATCTCTTCACCTTTAACCGGTTTTTTATCTGCGCTAAATCAGATAATCTGTAAGTTTGTTTGGGTGGTTGAAGAGATCAAAAAGGTAAAAGAAACTAAATAAGAATTATGAGGAGGTCGTTATGTCAAAGGTAGAAGATATGATTAAGATACTGGAAGAAATGACAGTTCTTGAACTTTCTGAAGTGGTAAAAGCTTGTGAAGACAAATTTGGAGTCAGTGCAAGTGCTCCAGCCGTTGCTGTAGCTGCAGCCCCGGGTGCAGCCGCTGAGGAAGAGGAAGAAAAAACTTCTTTTAGTGTTGTTTTAACCGGAGCCGGTGCAAATAAAATTGCCGTAATTAAAGAAATTAGAGCAATTACCGAGTTAGGCCTAAAAGAAGCCAAAGGGTTGGTTGACTCTGCTCCTAAACCAGTTAAAGAGAATGTTTCTAAGGAAGAAGCTGAGGAGATTAAGAAGAAGATTGAAACAGCTGGCGGAACTGCCGAATTAAAATAATTTTAAGTACAATTTTACGTTTGTCAATTCTTAGCTATTAATCCTTAATAAAGAGGAGGACAATTTGGGAAAACTTAAAAAGTTATCCTTTGCCAAAATAAAAAAGTCAGTCAACATGCCAAATTTTCTTGAGCATCAACTACGCTCATTTAAAGAATTTTTGCAGTTGGATATCTTACCTGAGAAGAGAAAGGCTATAGGTCTGCAGGAAATTATGCAGGAAGTCTTTCCTATGGAAAGCCCGGATAAGGAATATCGCTTAGAATTTATTTCTTATAATTTAAGCCGACCGCGATATAGTGTTGATGAATGCAAAAGGCGATCTCAGACTTACGCTGCTCCTTTACATGTACGTTTACGTTTATCCGGACCGGCTCATGATATAAAGGAACAGGAAATTTACCTTGGCGATCTGCCTTTAATGACTGATGGGGCCGCTTTCGTTATAAATGGTGATGAGAGATCAGTAATTAGCCAGCTTCAGCGTTCTCCGGGAGTATTTTTTGAGGAGGAAGCTCACCCAACCGGCAAACGTCTTTATTTTGCCCGGATAATACCCTATCGAGGCTATTGGCTTGAATTTAGAACTGATATTAACGATACACTTACCGCTATCATTGACCGGCGTAAAACATTTCCTGCTACTCAGATCTTAAGAATACTGGGCCTTTCCAGTAATGACGATATATACAATCACTTTTCTGACAAGCCCTATCCAGAGATAATTAATACTGCAAAGAAGGATTCTGCTAGTAGCGCTGAAGAAGCTTATTTAGATTTTTATAAAAAGATGCGTCCTACTGAGCCAATAACTTTGGAAGCAGCTAAAGAGGTCTTTCGAAGGATGTTTCTTGATGGCCGCAGATATGACTTAGGTAAAGTCGGCAGGTATCTAATAAATAAGAAGTTAAACATGGAGTTTGCTTTAAGTAAGCGGACCCTTGATTTGACTACAGTGATTGAGATTATAAAAACTTTGCTACATATTAAAGCTGGAAAGCGGGATATCGATGACATTGACCATCTAGCTAATAGAAGAGTCAAACTTATTGGTGAGTTACTCCAGCACCAAGTTCGTATTGGCTTATTAAGAGTTGAACGGACGTTTATGGAGCGCTATTCATTGATTTCTTCCAATGATTTTTCAATTCAACACCTAATAAATTCCCGCGCCTTCTCAACTCAAATTCAAGATTTTTTCGGACGATCACCTCTTTCTCAATTTATGGACCAGACAAACCCTTTAGCAGAAATTACCCATAAACGTAGGCTGTCAGCAATGGGTCCGGGAGGTCTTTCCCGGGAAAGAGCTGGTTTTGAAGTTAGGGATGTGCATCCTACACACTACGGAAAGATCTGTCCGATTGAGACGCCGGAAGGTGCAAACATAGGCTTATTGTCTTCTTTAACTACCTACTCAAAAATCAACCCCTTGGGTTTTTTAACTACTCCCTATAGAAAAGTAGAGGATGGTAAGGTTTTAGATAAAATAGATTTTTTAATGGGAGATGAGGAAGAAAATAGAGTTATCGCCCAGGTGACTGCCAACATTGATCCCGATGGTAAAATTAAGGATAAAGAAATATATGCCCGCTATAAAGGCAAATTCCCCAAAATAAAACCACGAAAACTAGAATACATGGATATTTCTCCTCAGCAGATAATTTCAGTTTCAGCTTCTTTGATACCTTTCTTAGAGCATGATGATGCAAACCGGGCTCTTATGGGTTCTAACATGCAGCGCCAATCAGTACCTCTTCTCTTCCCTCAAGAACCATTAGTAGGAACAGGAATTGAAGAAAAGGTTGCCCGAGACAGCGTTATCATGGTTGTTGCTAAAGAGTCAGGTAAAGTTACTGAGATTGACGGTTCAACTGTTAAGGTGGATAACTACTCTTATAAGTTGAAGAAATTTTACCGTTCCAATGCTGATACTTGTGTCAACCAGAGGCCTTTGGTTAAAAAGGGCGATGAAGTAAAGAAAGGTACAATTTTAGCTGATGGAATGGCAACTAGGGGTGGGGAATTAGCCTTAGGTACTAATTTACTCGTAGCTTTCTTGCCTTGGAGAGGCTATAACTTTGAAGATGCAATAATTATAAATGAACGCCTGGTAAAGGATGATATATTAACCTCTGTTCATGTGGAAAAGTTTGATCTTGAAGCTAGAGAAACCAGACTTGGTAATGAGGAAGTAACTAGAGACATACCTAATGTCAGTGAGGAAGCCTTAAGTAATTTGGATGATGGTGGAATAATTAGAATTGGAGCTGAGGTCGGTCCTGATGATATTTTAGTCGGTAGAGTTACTCCGAAAAGCGAGAAAGAACTATCTCCCGAAGAAAGGTTACTCCGGGCAATATTCGGTGAAAAGGCAGCTGATGTTAAGGATACCTCACTACGCGTTCCTCCCGGTGTGCACGGAGTAGTAATCAATGCTGAAGTCTTTCAAAGAAAGGATAAAGGAAGACGCTCTAAAAAAGAGAAGACTGAAGAGCTTCGTCGAATGCAGGAGATTGAGCAGTATTATGAGGAAGAGCGTCAGCTACTTGAAACTGAATGCAAAAAACGTATGACTGCAATTACCGGTAAAGAAAAAAAGAAGATAACAGCTGCTGAATATGAAAACAACGAAGAATTAAGAGCGATCCGAAATATTTATGACGAACGCTTAAACTCTCTGGCTATTGATAAAGAGTTAGAGTTGGCAAAGATAAAAAAAGGTGACGAGTTAAAAGCCGGCGTTTTAAAGAAAGTGGTTGCATTTGTAGCCATGAAACGTAAAATCTCCGCTGGAGATAAGCTTTCCGGTAGACATGGAAACAAAGGAGTTATATCAAAGATTTTGCCGGAAGAGGACATGCCTTATCTTGAAGATGGCTCAACCGTTGATATCATTCTTAATCCTTTAGGCGTTCCTTCGCGAATGAATGTCGGCCAATTAATGGAAATGCACCTTGGTTGGGCTGCTAAGAAATTAGGTTTGCGCACATATTCGCCGGTTTTTGACGGCGCTAAGGAAGAGGATATTAAAAAATTATTAAGAGAAGCTAATTTACCGGAAAACGGAAAAGTTACTCTCTACGATGGTTACACTGGTAAGTCTTTTGGCCAGCAAGCTGGTGTAGGCTATATGTATATTATGAAATTAGTACACATGATTGATGATAAGATTCATGCTCGAGCCATAGGGCCTTATTCGCTTATAACCCAGCAACCTCTGGGTGGTAAAGCTCAGTTTGGCGGACAGCGATTTGGAGAGATGGAAGTTTGGGCTCTGGAAGCCTATGGAGCAGCTTTTACCTTACAGGAGATGCTTACTGTTAAGAGTGATGATGTTGAAGGAAGGACAAGGATTTATGAGGCAATTGTTCGGGGAGAGCAGAAATTTCAACCTTCAGTTCCTGAGTCATTTAATGTTTTAGTAAAAGAGTTGCAAGGCCTATGTCTTGATGTCCGAGCCGAGAAAGACAAGATCAAAGATAAACCAAAAGACAAAGACAAAAAAGAAAAAGAACTGCTTAAAAAATAAAATATAGGAGAAAATATGCTGGAAGAAGGTGCATTTTTTGATCGAATTACAATAAAGTTAGCAGCACCAGATGTTATTCGAAACTGGTCTTCAGGAGAAGTAAAAAAAGCCGAGACTTTAAATTACCGTACTTTAAAGCCGGAAAAGGATGGACTTTTTTGCGAAAGAATCTTTGGTCCAGCTAAAGATTGGGAATGTCATTGCGGTAAGTTAAAAGGTATTAAGTTCAAGGGTACAAAGTGTGATCGTTGTGGAGTTGAAGTTCTGCACTCATCAGTACGCAGGCAGCGCATGGGGCATATTGATTTGGCTGCACCAGTTACTCACATTTGGTTTTTTAAAGTACTCCCTTCCCGAATCGGAGCTCTCCTAGATCTAAGTATTAAGCAGTTAGAGAAAGTAATATATTATGAAGAGTATGTAGTTATTGATCCCGGTACTACACCTTTTAAGAGGATGCAGTTACTGCGTGAAAAGGAGTATAGAAAAGGCATTGAGGAGCATGGTTCTGACTTTAAAGCTGAAATAGGCGCTGAAGCAGTGAAGCAATTGCTGCAAGAAGTTGATCTGCCTAAGGTAAGCAAAGCTATTAGAAAGAGTTTAGAAAAGGGTAAGGCAAGTGTTAATACTAGGCTCCTTAAGAGACTTAAGATTGTTGAAGACATGAGACGTTCTGGCAATGAATGTGACTGGATGATACTTGATTCTTTGCCAATAATTCCGCCTGATCTAAGACCTTTAGTTCCCTTAGAAGGAGGGAGATTCGCTTCCAGCGATTTAAACGACTTATATAGAAGGGTAATCAATAGAAATAACCGTTTAAAGAAATTAATTTCTTTAGGTGCTCCTGATATTATTATACGTAATGAGAAAAGGATGCTTCAGGAAGCAGTTGATGCAGTCATTGAGAACGGTCGTCATGGGCGACCGGTTGTTGGTCCTCAGAATCGTCCTTTAAAAAGCTTATCGGACATGCTTAAGGGAAAGCAGGGTCGTTTTCGACAGAATCTTTTAGGTAAGCGAGTCGATTATTCTGGACGAAGTGTTATAGTTGTTGGTCCAGACTTAAAACTATATCAATGTGGCATTCCCAAACAGATGGCCTTAGAGTTGGTAGAGCCATTTATAATCAAGAAATTACGAGAAAAAGGTTTTGTTCATACGATAAAGGGTGCAAGAAGAATGGTTGAAAGAGCAAAGGTTGAGGTTTGGGATATCTTAGAGGATGTTATTCAAGGACATCCGGTAATGCTTAACCGCGCTCCAACTCTTCACCGCCTAAGTATACAGGCTTTTTATCCGATCTTAGTTGAAGGTAAAGCCATTAAACTTCATCCTTTGGTTTGTGCCGCTTTTAATGCTGATTTTGACGGAGACCAGATGGCAGTTCATTTGCCCCTTTCTTTGGAGGCTCAAGCCGAAGCAAAAATAATTATGCTCTCAGTAAATAATATTTTTTCACCCTCTGATGGTAGACCGGTTATCGCTCCCAGTCAGGATATGATAATTGGTCTTCGTTATCTCACCCTCCAAATGCCAAAAGTTAAGGGTGAAGGTATATTCTTTTCTGACGCCCAGGAAGTATTCACTGCTTATCAGGATGAAGAAGTGCACTTACATGCAAAAATTAAACTCAGGATTCAGGATAATGGAGAAAGAAAAGTAATTGAGACAACTACCGGCAGAGTTATTTTTAATCAAATACTGCCTAAAGGGTTTCGTTATGTCAATGAGTCTTTAGGCAAAAAACAGGTTTCAGAAATTGTTAGTGAGTCTTATAAGAAGTTTGGCCATAGTGCCGTAATTAAACTCTTAGATGATATAAAGGACCTTGGTTTTGAGTACGCTACCTTAGGTGGCATAAGTATTTCCCTCGATGACCTTGAGATACCTGAGCAAAAACACGCCTGCATTGAAGAAGCTAATAATGAACTGGCTAAAGTGGAGGAACAGTATCGTCGAGGAATTATTACTGAAAGAGAGCGTCACAATAAGATCATTGACGTTTGGACTAGAACAAACGATAAAGTTTCCGATCTTGTTTTTGCTAATATGAGCCGATTTAACCCGGTATTCATGATGGCTGATTCTGGAGCTCGTGGCTCGAAAACTCAAGTTAGGCAACTTGCCGGAATGAGAGGCCTTATGGCTAAACCTTCCGGTGAAATTATTGAAATTCCGATAACTTCAAACTTTAAGGAGGGTCTAACTGTTTTAGAATACTTTATCTCTACTCACGGCGCCAGGAAAGGTTTGGCTGACACTGCTTTAAAGACAGCTGATGCCGGATATCTTACCAGACGTTTGGTTGATGTAGCTCAGGAGGTAATTATAGTTGAAGATGATTGTGGTACTGTTAACGGGATCACAGTTGCAGAAATTGTCGAGGGAGAAGAGGTAGCTGTTACTTTAAAGGAAAGAATTGTCGGCCGGGTTGGCTTAGATAACGTTGTTGATGTTGTTAGCGATGAACTTATTATTAAAACTGGCGATGTTATTACTGCCGGAAAAGCTGACAAGATTGATAGATTAGGTCTTGAGAAAATAAGAATTAGAAGCGTTTTGACTTGTGAGTCAGAGCGAGGTTGTTGTGTTAAGTGTTACGGACGAAATTTAGCTACCAGAAAATTGGTTGAAATAGGCACTGCAGTAGGTGTAATTGCTGCTCAATCTATCGGCGAGCCGGGAACACAGCTTACTATGAGAACTTTTCATATTGGTGGTACTGCCTCAAGAGTAGCTGAAAGAGCTTTCATCAAGTCCAGAGAAAAGGGAATTGTTAAATATCATAATTTAAAAATTGCTCCTAAAGGCCGTAACTTTGTTGTGCTTAACAGAAACGGAATGATAAGCGTTAATGATCCTCGGGGAATAGAATTGCAAAGAAACCCAGTACCTCAAGGTGCTTCGATTTTAATCCCTGATAATGGCGAAATACAAAAAGATAAAATATTCGTTCGTTGGGATCCTTACTCCTCACCGATTCTTATTGAAGTTGGTGGTAAGGTCAAGTATGAAGATATTATAAACAAAATTACCATTCAGGAAGAGATGAATATCACAACCGGAAGGAAAGAAAGAGTTGTAATTGAGTTTAAGAGTGACTACCATCCTCAAGTCCTGATTCTTTCTGATAAGGATGAAGTTATAGGCTTTTACCCCTTACCAACCGGTGCCCATATTATGGTTGAAGAAGGTACTGTTGTTGAGGCTGGTGATGTAATTGCTAAAACCCCTCGCCTAGTAGCAAAAACCAGAGATATTACTGGTGGTCTACCTAGAGTGGCTGAACTTTTTGAAGCAAGACGTCCAAAGAATCCGGCAGTTATCAGTGAGATCGACGGGTTTATTGAATTTGCTGAAGAAAAGGGTGAAAGAAAAGTTATCGTGCGCAGCCCTACTGGCATGAAAAGAGAGTATGCTATTCCAGTTGGGTCGCATCCTATAGTGTACAGGGGTGATGAAGTGGCTGCTGGTCAGCAGTTAATAGAGGGGCCGATAGTTTTGCAGGATATATTGAGAGTTTGTGGAGATAAAGTTTTGCAAGAACACCTAGTTAATGAGATCCAGGAAATCTATAGACTTCAGGGTGTGCGTATAAATGATAAGCATATTGAGGTTATAATTCGCGAGATGCTTAAGAAGGTTAAAATAGGAGATCCGGGAGATAGTGATTTTTTACCGGGAGAAGCTGTCGATAAGTGGGATTTTAGAAAAGAAAACGAAAAAATTATTAAGAAAAATGGGAAACCGGCTACAGCATCACCACTTCTTTTGGGAATAACTAAAGCTTCTTTAAGCACCAAGAGCTTTATCTCAGCTGCCAGTTTTCAGGAGACGACTCGTATTTTAGCTGATGCGGCAACTGCTGGTAAAGTAGATCATCTCCAAGGTTTAAAAGAAAATGTTATTGTTGGTCACCTTATTCCAGCCGGAACAGGGTTGAAACGATATCGGGACATAGAGGTTAAGAAATCTTAAAACATAAGTCAAAGGGAGTAGATACATGCCGACTATAATGCAATTAATTAGGAAATCAAGAGTTGATAAGAAAAAGAAAGGTAAGTCTCCATCCTTGCAACAGTGTCCGCAAAAACGGGGAGTTTGTTTGCAGGTTAAAACCATGACCCCTAAGAAGCCTAACTCTGCCCTGAGAAAGATTGCCAGAGTACGGTTAACTAATCGTCAGGAAGTAACAGCCTACATACCTGGTGAAGGCCATAATTTACAAGAGCACTCTATAGTTTTGGTTAGAGGAGGAAGAGTTAAAGATTTACCGGGAGTAAGATATCATATAGTCAGAGGTACACTTGATTGCCAGGGTGTACAAAATAGAAAGCAGTCACGTTCTAAATATGGCGCAAAGCGGCCTAAAAAGGGTAAGTAGAGACTAAAAATTTAAGGAGTTAATATAGCATGAGAAGAAGAAGAGCCCCAAAAAGGGATGTTGTAACAGATCCTAAATATGATTCAGAAGTACTTGGGCAACTAATTAACATTATTATGCGTGACGGAAAAAAGAGTACTGCTCAACGAATTGTTTATGGTGCTCTTGATATCGTTGCCCAAAAGCAGAAGGACGACCCTTTAAAGGTATTCTTTTCTGCTTTGGATAATGCCCGCCCACGTGTGGCAGTTAAGCCGAGAAGAATTGGTGGAGCTACCTATCAAGTTCCTATGGAGGTCACCAAAGAAAAAGGCATGTCAACGGTCTTGCGCTGGATTAAAGACTTTGCCTTAAAGAAAAAAGGTAGACCAATGAAGGATAAATTGGCTGAAGAGATCCTTGCAGCTTTTAAAAATGAAGGAGCAATAGTTAAGAAACGTGAAGATACGCATAAAATGGCTGAAGCTAATAGAGCTTTTGCTCATTTCAGGTATTGATTCTTAAAACAACAGTTGGGTTAGTAATAGTGAGTAAAATAGAAGTTATGTCAAAGAAAACAGGATTAGAAACTATCCGCAATATTGGTTTTATAGCTCATATTGATGCCGGTAAGACTACGACTACAGAAAGAATACTCTTTTATACCGGGAAAACTTATAAAATGGGTGAAGTCCATGAGGGAACCACTATAACCGATTGGATGTCGCAAGAAAAAGAGCGAGGTATAACTATTACCAGTGCTGCTACTTATTGCACCTGGAAAGATACACAGATAAATATTATTGATACTCCTGGGCATATTGATTTTACGGTTGAGGTTGAACGATCTTTAAAAGTTCTAGACGGGGTGGTTGTTATTTTTTGTGCCGTAGGTGGTGTTGAACCCCAGTCAGAAACAGTTTGGCGTCAGGCTGATAAATATCAAATTCCTCGCATCGCCTTTATTAATAAGATGGATCGCAATGGTGCTGATTTCTACAATGTAGTTGATGATATGAAAGAGAAGCTGCAAATGCTGCTTTCACCGTTGCAAATACCATACTATAAAGATGATGAATTTATGGGAGTTATAGATTTGGTTGCTGATAAAGTTTATTTCTATGAAGATGAATTTGGAACTAAGGTTGTAACTAAAGAGATTCCTCAAGATTACTTAGAGAAAGCTGGAAAATACAAAGATCTTCTGATTGAAAAATTAGCAGAGTTAGATGACAGTTTTATGCATAGGGTGATTGAGGGAGAGAAGATTACCAATGAGGAGATAAGTTCCGCTATAAGAAAATACACTATAATGAATAAATTTGTTCCGATTTTCTGTGGTTCATCCTTAAAAAATAAGGGAATACAGCAACTTCTTGATGCAGTCAGCGCTTATTTACCATCGCCTCAAGAAGCGACAACGATAAACGGTCTTGATGTAAAGACAGATCAAGAGGCTTCAATAGATCCGGACAATAGCAAACTTACTTGCGCTTTATGCTTTAAGGTATTTTCAGACCCTTTTGTGGGCAAGCTTTACTACACAAGAGTTTATTCAGGTAAAATATCAGCTTCTTCATCAATTTATAACGCTACTAAGAAAATAAATGAAAAAGTTACTAAAATATTGCGTATGCATGCAAATAAACAGGAGATGATCAATGAGGCTACGGCTGGTGATATAGTTTGTTTGGTGGGCTTAAAACAAACTACTACCGGAGATACCCTATGCAATTCTCGCCACCCGATGCTTTTAGAAGAAATTAAATTTCCTGAACCAGTAGTTTCTTTAGCCATAGAGCCACGAACAAAAACAGATCAGGAAAAGCTTTTCACAGCCTTAGGAAAGTTATCTGATGAGGATCCATCTTTTAAGGTTAATTATAATCGGGAAACCGGTCAGAATATAATTTCTGGTATGGGTCAACTCCATTTGGAAATTATGGTAGATAGATTAATTAAAGAATTTAGCGTGCAAGCTAATATAGGTAAGCCTCAGGTTGCCTATAAAGAGACAATTACCAAAAGAGTTGAAGCCGTGGGTAAATTTATCCAGCAAACCGGTGGTCGTGGTCAATACGGACATGTTGTCTTGCTGGTAGAGCCCTTAGCTAAGAGCAAAGGTATTATATTTGAAAATAAGATTAAAGCCGGAGCAATTCCAAAAGAGTTTATGCCGGCAGTAAAAGAGGGTGTCGAAGAGGCCTCAAGCAGCGGAACTCTAGGCGGATATCCAGTCGTTGATGTTAAATTTACCTTAATAGACGGATCTTTCCACGATGTTGATTCTTCTGAATTAAGTTTTAAGGTGGCTGCTGAGATGGCAGTAAAGGAAAGCCTTCGTAAGGCAAAATCAGTTTTGCTTGAACCGGTAATGGACTTAGAAGTTGTTACTCCAACCGAATACGTTAGCCAGGTTATTGGCGACTTAAATACTAGACGCGCAAAGATATCGTCCATTAAGGAGCGTAAGAATCTGAGGATCGTAAGAACCGATGTCCCCCTGTCAGAAGCTTTTAATTATGCAGATGCAATAAGAAACTTGACACAAGGAAGGGCATCTTATACAATAGAGCCTTCGTATTACGAAAAGGTTCCCGAAGAACTATTATTAAAGATATTAGGTATTTAATGAAGGAGGAGGTGTAGCATGGGAAAGGAGAAATTTGTTAGGACAAAGCCCCATCTTAATATTGGTACCATAGGTCACGTTGACCATGGTAAGACTACGCTTACTGCGGCTATAACTCAGACTTTAGCTGCTTTAGGAAAGGCTCAAGCTCTTAAATTTGAGGATATTGATAAAGCCCCTGAAGAGAAGGAAAGAGGCGTAACTATCAATATTACTCACGTTGAGTATGAGACAGATAATCGTCATTATGCTCACATTGATTGTCCTGGTCACGCGGACTATATTAAAAATATGATTACTGGTGCTGCTCAAATGGATGGAGCTATTCTTGTAGTAGCTGCTACTGATGGGCCAATGCCACAGACTCGAGAGCATATTCTTCTAGCTCGTCAGGTTAATGTTCCGGCTCTTGTTGTTTTTGTCAACAAGGTTGATCAAATGGATGACCCTGAACTAGTTGAGTTAGTTGAAGAAGAGGTAAGAGATTTACTTACTAAGTACGAATTTCCAGGCAAAGATATACCCATAGTTAAGGGTTCAGCTTTAAAAGCTTTAGAAGCTGCAACAGCCGGAAAAGGTGCTGATAGTGAAGAGTGTAAGTGTATCATTGAGTTAATGAAAGCAGTTGACGAGCACATACCTACACCTAAGAGAGAAATTGATAAGCCATTTCTTATGGCTATTGAAGATGTGTTTTCAATTTCTGGCCGGGGAACGGTTGTTACCGGAAGAATTGAAAGAGGAAAGGTTAAAGTAAGTGAAGAAATCGAAATGGTAGGTATAAATGAAGAAAGCAAAAAGACAGTCGTCACCGGAGTAGAGATGTTTCGAAAACTTCTTGATGAAGGTCAAGCTGGTGACAACGTGGGTTTGCTTTTGCGGGGAATTGAAAAAGAAGATGTTGAAAGAGGTATGGTTATGGCAAAGCCAGGATCAATCACGCCTCATAAGAAGTTTAAGGCTAAAATTTACGCTTTAAAGAAAGAAGAAGGTGGAAGACACACTCCTTTCTTTGGTGGATATAGGCCGCAATTTTATTTTAGAACTACAGATGTAACCGGAACTTGTAAATTGCCTGCCGGCGTAGAAATGGTTATGCCTGGTGATAATATTGAATTAGACGTGGAGCTTATTCAACCTGTAGCTTGTGAAAAAGAGTTAAGGTTTGCTGTCCGTGAAGGCGGAAGAACAGTGGGCGCTGGTGTAGTTACTGAGATAACTGAATAAGTCATAAGAAGTTTTCAGAACTAAAGGTATAAGAATAGCAATGCTTAAATTAAGGATTAAATTAAAGGCTTTTGACCACCGCATTCTTGATCAATCTGCTCAAGATATTGCCGAAGTAGCTTTAAGAACAGGCGCTAAAGTTAATGGTCCGATGCCTATGCCTACAAAGAAGAAGATTTATACTGTGAATCGCTCAACTAACGTGGATAAGAAATCACGTGAGCAATTTATGCTAGCGATTCATAAGCGGATTATTGACTTAGAAAACCCTACAGCTAAGACTGTTGATGCGTTACGCAAGTTGAATTTACCAGCCGGCGTTAATGTTGAAATCAAACAAGAAACCTAAGCTGCAGAAAAATTAACGCAGATGAATACATAATCACGAGTTTTGTGTTCATCTGCTATATTTGTCTTTAGAGGTTGTAAGGACAAAATGTTAGAAAGATGTTAAAAGAAATTTACGGAAAAAAAATTGGTATGACTCAAATCTTCACTGAAGAAGGTGATGCGATTGCAACAACTCTTCTAGAAGTGGAGCCTATTTGTATCTTGGAAAAAATAGAGTATGAGAATAAAACCAGGGTAAAAATAGGTTGCTTTAAGGTCGCTGCCAATAGGGTCAAAAAGCTCACTAAGCCAGTTAAAGGTTATTTTGACAAGTTAGGCTTAAGTCCTTATAAACTCATAAAAGAGGTTGAAGCTGAAAGCTCGGCAGACTTGTCTTTTTTATCTGGAGAGAAGCCGGTGGATGCAGGTAAACAGGTGGAAGAGGTGGCAGGTGAAGGAGTTAAAGAAGACAAGGGTGAAGAAGTAGAAGAGGGAAGTGAGAAAGTAGAAGAGGTGAAAGAACCAAGTGATCCAAGAATAGTAGGATTAGAGATTTTCAAAGAAGGCGATAAGGTGGATGCTCAAACCAATACTAAAGGCCGAGGTTTCACCGGAGGCATGAAGAGACATAATTGGTCAGGTCAGCCTGGAGGGCATGGTTCAACTATGCATAGGCGTGTTGGTTCTATTGGTGCCTCTGCATACCCCTCAAGAGTAATGAAGGGTCTTAGGATGCCTGGTCATATGGGCAATGCACCAAGAACAATTACTAATATAAAGGTTTTAAGAATAGATAAAGAAAAGAATCTTCTCTTTCTTAAAGGTAGCATACCAGGAGCAAGAGGAGCTGTTGTAAGAATAAGAAAATTAGTTTAGCTATGAGCAAAGATACAAAAAAACAAACCAAGAAAACCAAAGATCTAAAGATAAATGTCTTAGATGTAAAAGGGAGCGTTGTTAGTAATTACAACCTTGATTCTTCTGTATTTGACGGCCAAGTCAATAGCACACTCCTGCATCAAGCCATTACTACGTATTTATCTAACCAGCGAAAAGGTTTGGCTTCTACCAAAACCAAGGGTAAGGTCAGAGGCGGCGGCAGGAAGCCTTGGCGTCAGAAAGGCACTGGTCGGGCCAGAGTCGGCTCAAACCGCTCACCTATTTGGCGAGGCGGCGGTGTTACTTTTGGACCGCTTCCACACTCTTTTCGTAAAGATTTTCCTAAGAAGATGAAGATCTTAGCGGTTAAAAGTGCATTAAATGCTAAGTTCAACGATGATCAGCTAGTGCTATTGGATGATTTAAAAGTTAAATCTCACAAAACAAAGGATTTTTCAAAAATTATAGATAATTTAAAGTTATCGGGAAAGAAAGTTAATTTTGTCGTTGATGAGCTTAGTCTTGAAAGTAAGCGTGCCTCAAGAAATATACAAAAAGTAGCCCTTCTTAGAGCAAGTGATATCCAGGCTAAGGATTTAATTGATTGTAAAGAGCTTGTTCTAACAAAGAGTGCTATTGGTAAAATAGAAGAAAGAGTTAAAAAATGTCTACAGTAAAAAGCCTCTATTCAGTCTTAAAGTCTTTATTGGTTACCGAGAAGTCAAGCCGGGACGCTATCTATAGAAAATATGCTTTTTGCGTTGAGAAGAACGCTAATAAAATTGAGATAAAGCAAGCTGTCGAAAAAATATATAAAGTTAAAGTAGACAAGATCGCTTCTATGATTATAAAAGGTAAGATGAAGAGAATCAGGGCTAATCAGCCAGGTAAGACAGTTGACTGGAAAAAAGCAATTGTCACTCTTAAGGAAGGGTTTGAAATTAAAATAAATTAAAGTTTTATGGGAGTAAAAAAGTTTAGACCAATAACGCCATCTTTACGTTTTAAGGTGATTTCCGATTTTTCTGAAGTGACCAAGACTCAGCCGGAGAAGTCTCTTCTTGTTAGCTTAAAGAAGAGTGGCGGCAGAAATAATCGGGGTAGGATAACTATTCGCCGTCGTGGCGGTGGTGCGAAAAGAAAATACAGAATAATCGATTTTAAGCGCGATAAATTTGACGTTGAAGGAGAGATTATTGCAATTGAGTATGATCCCAACCGAAGTGCCCGAATCGCTCTTATAGAGTATCCTGATAAGGAGAGAAGATATATTGTTATGCCTGATAAAGTTAAGGTCGGCGATAAAATTGTAAGTGCTTTTGATTCTCAAATTGATATTCGTCCCGGCAATGCTATGCGTTTAAAACACATGCCTATGGGAACCTTGGTACATAATTTGGAGTTAACTCCTGGCAAGGGTGCTATTATGGCTCGCAGTGCTGGAAGTTGGGCTCAATTAATGGCAAAAGAAAAAGGCTTTGCCCAGTTGCGTATGCCATCAGGTGAAATACGACTTATTAAGGTTGATTGTCGTGCCACCATAGGTCAAGTTGGGTTGATTGAACACTCTTCATTCCGGCACGGAAAAGCAGGAAGAAATCGCTGGTTGGGAAGACGTCCTAAAGTTAGAGGTGTGGCTATGAATCCGGTTGACCATCCCCATGGTGGTGGTGAAGGAAAAGCCGGACAAGGTAATCCCCATCCGGTAACACCCTGGGGTAAACCAACCAAAGGTGCGAAAACAAGGAATCCTCGCAGCCGAAGTAATAAATTTATTGTAAAACGGCGCGCTAAAAAAAGAGCTAAATAAGGGAGATAAGTAATGTCTAGATCATTAAAAAAAGGACCGTTTATAGCAGAGAAGCTGTTTAAGAAAGCTAAGTTAGCTAAAGATAGCGGAGATCGTAAAGCGATCAAAACTTGGTCAAGGGCTTCGATGATAATTCCTGATTTTGTTGGTTTAACCTTTGCTGTACATAATGGTAAGAAGCATATGCCGGTTTTCGTAACTGAAGGTATGGTCGGCCATCGCTTAGGTGAATTTGCCCCTACCAGAACATTTAAACAGCATGGCGGAATAAAAGCTAAGAAGGCAATAGCGAAAAAATAAATCATAAGGTTATAAATGATAGCAAAAGCCCACGCAAAATATATAAGAATTTCTCCAACTAAGGTAAGACCGGTTATTAGTCTTATTAAGGGAAACCCTGTTGGCGTTGCTATGAGCAAGTTAACGCTTACTTCTAAAAGAGGAGCTTATTACCTTCAAAAAGTCTTAAAGTCAGCTTTAGCTAACGCAAAAAATAAAGGCCATGAGGAGAAGTCGTTGTTTATTTCCAAGGTAATTGCTAATCCCGGACCAACTTTAAAACGGTATCGGGCTGCGTCATTCGGAAGGGCGTCTTTAATTCGTAAACGAACATCTCATATATTAATTGAATTAGACACAAAGGAAAAATTAATAGAACGAGTAAAAATAAGGTAGGATTATGGGACAAAAAGTACATCCGTATATTTTGAGAATTGGTTTTGGCAAAGATTGGCTTTCCCGTTGGTTTACGCCTAAAAGGAGAGAATATGCTGATTACCTAGAAGAGGATTTAAAAATCAGAGATTATGTTAAGTCTAACTATCCGGCTGGTTCAGTTGCCACGATAGTTGTTGAAAGAGTTTCTGCCGGAGGGGTCAGAGTCAGGGTAAGAACTTCTCGCCCGGGAGTTATAATTGGCAGAAGAGGCCAGGATATCGAGAGAACAAAGAAACAACTAGGTGAATTAACTAAAAAAGAAATAGTTATTGATGTTGAAGAAGTTCACGACCCTTCACTTGAGGCCCAGCTGGTAGCTGAACAGATTGGTTTTCAATTGACCAGGAGGGTTAATTTTAGAAGAGCTATGAAGAAAGCAATACAGCAGGCTACAAACTTAGGCGGTGAAGGAATAAAGATCAGATGTTCTGGCCGCTTGGGCGGAGTTGAGATTGCCAGAAAGGAATCATATAAATACGGCAAAGTACCCTTGCAAACCTTTCGAGCAGATATTGATTACGGCTATTACATTGCCCGGACCACTTACGGAACTATCGGAGTCAAAGTTTGGATTTATAAAGGTGAAAAGAGATTAGGTAGTTACATGATCAAAGAAGAGCAGGCTAGGTAAGTTATGTTGTTGCCAAAAAGAGTAAAATATAGAAAAACCCAAAGAGGAAAAAGAAGAGGAGTCGCAACCCGCGGCGCAGCAGTATCTTTTGGTGAGTTCGGATTAAAGTCACTTGAGGCGGCTTGGCTTAAAAACAATCTTATTGAAACTATAAGAATTATTTTAACTAGAAGGTTGAGACGTGGGGGAAAATTATGGATCAGGGTTTTTCCCGATAAGCCAATAACAAAACACCCTGCTGAATCAAGAATGGGTAAAGGCAAGGGTGAAGTTGATAAATGGGTGGCCGTAATTAAGCGGGGAGCGGTTTTGTTTGAATTAGGCGGCATTCCTGAGGATTATGCCAGAGAGTCATTTAGATTAGCGGCCTATAAACTCCCCTTTAAAACTATGTTTGTGAACCGAAGACGTTAGTCTAGGATTAAGAGTAGAAGGAGTAATAAGTGAAAGCAAAAGATTTACGTGGTTTATCAAACCAAGAATTGAATGAAAAGATGGAGGAGCTTAATAAGCAGCTTATGGAGTTGCAATTTAAAAGACATAGCGGAGTTGAGAAACCGCATCTTTTTAAGCAATTCCGTCGCGATATAGCTCGGATTAAAAGTATAATGGGGCAAAAGCAAGAGGTGGAAAGTGAAAAAAGGTAAAGTGATTGAGGGAAAAGTTGTTTCAGACAAGATGGATAAAACCATTACTGTTTTAGTGGGTATGAAATTTTCCCACCAGCTCTATAAAAGATCAATAATAAAAAGAAAGAAATTTAAAGCCCATGATAAGGATAATAAAGCAAAGGTTGGTGACCGGGTAAAAATAATTGAGTCTCGACCTTATTCGAAGGATACCCATTTTCAACTTTTAGAGATTGTAAAATGATTTATTTAAGAACAAAGCTAGATGTTGCTGATAATAGTGGAGCAAAAAAAGTTTCTTTTATCGGTGTTATTGGTAAGAAGAATAAAGATCATGCTGATATTGGTGATGTTTTTAATGCCAGCGTTAAAGAGGCTATGCCTAATGCTCCGATTAAAAAGGGCGAAGTCGTTAGGGCTGTTGTCGTAAGAACTCGTTTTCCGATTAAGCGAAAAGATGGTTTAGCAATTAAATTTGATAAGAATGCCTGTGTCATAATCGATAAACAGGGCAATCCTAGGGCAACTCGTGTTTTTGGACCAGTTGCAAGAGAGCTAAGGGATAAGTTTGGTAAGATTTTATCTTTAGCTCCAGAGGTAATATAAGAGTTATGAGTTTGAGAGTAAAAAAAGGCGATAAAGTTGTGGTTTTGGCAGGTAAGGCGAAGAATAAGACTGGTAAGATCTTAAAGGTGTTTACCGCTAAATCACGAGTAGTAGTTGAGGGGTTGAACCTGGTAAAAAAGCATACTCGCCGTCGCTCAGAAAGTGAACCCGGTGGCATAAAAGAGGTGCCGGCATCTATACATATATCTAACGTTAGCTTATTTTGTTCCAGTTGTAATAAAGGAGTTCGTTTTTTAGTTCAAACCGCAGAGGATAAGAGTAAAACAAGGATTTGTAAAAAATGTCAGAAGCCAATATAGAAGAAAAATACGTACCAAGGTTAATACCTTATTATCGAGACACAATAGCTTCTCAACTTAAAGAGAAGTTCGGCATTAAGAATTCTATGGCTGTGCCCAAGCTTATAAAGATTGTTATTAATATGGGTATTGGTCAAGGCAGCCAAGATGCAAAATTAACTGAAAAAGCAGCTATTGAGTTAGGCCAGATTACCGGACAGAAGGCTAAGATTTGTCGTTCTCGCAAGCCGATATCGAATTTTAAATTAAGAGAAAATGCCCCGATTGGTTGTTGTACTACTTTAAGGGGCAAAATAATGTATGAGTTCCTTGATAGATTCATTAGTGTAGCATCTCCTCGAATTAGAGATTTTCGTGGATTTCCAGCTAATTCTTTTGATGGCCGGGGTAATTATACCTTTGGTCTTACTGAGCAAAGTATATTTCCCGAAATCAACCTTGATAAAGTTAGTAGAACTCAAGGAATGAACATCAGTATTAATACTAGTGCAACTAATGATGAAGAAGCCAGAGAACTTTTAAAGGGCTTTGGTTTTCCTTTTAGAAGATAAAACGGAGAATTAAAATGGCAACAACAGCAAAAATCCAGAAGTGGAAGCGCGAAAAAGTAAAAGTTAAATTTAAAACCAGATACCACAATCGCTGCCGGCGTTGTGGAAGGCCAAGAGCTTACATTCGCGATTTCGAGCTTTGTCGTATTTGCTTCAGAGAGCTTGCCTGGAGAGGCTTGATACCTGGAGTGAAGAAAGCTAGCTGGTAATAAGTCAAGTAGGATTTAGGACAAAGTATTCTTTAGTTAATAAAAGAACTAAGCGAGGAAGTATATATGAGTAGAACAGATTTAATTAGCGATTGCTTTACAGTTTTAAGAAATGCAGTTTTCGCCAAAAAGGACGATGCCAGTTTTCCCTATTCAGGTTCGATGCTAAAAATTTGTAGTATCTTAAAAGACGAGGGCTATCTGCAAAACTATAAAGAAATTGATTTAGAAGGTAAAAAGAAGATAAAGATATATTTGCGTTATGATGGTAAAAAGAATGCCATAACTCAAATTAAGAAAATTTCTACCCCGGGCCGAAGAGTCTACGTACCTAAGAAAAGTATTCCCCGTGCTTTGGGAGGGTATGGGATCACCTTAATTTCGACATCGTCTGGAATTATGACTGATAGGAAAGCTAAAGAATTAGGAGTTGGCGGAGAAGTTATCGGAATGGTCTGGTAAGTAAGGTGAAATTGGAGAATATATGTCAAGAGTAGGAAAACAACCCATAGAAGTACCAAAAGAAGTAAAATTTGAATTAAAGGATGGCCTTTGTACTGTGGCGACTGCAAAAGATAAATTGGAGTTAGCTATTCCTGACGGAGTATCAGTTAAGCTAAAGGATAATCAAATTTTAGTAGAACGGGCCGATGACGAAAAATTGTCAAGATGTCTTCATGGCACAATAAGGGTTTTAATCAATAATATGATTCTCGGTGTAACTAAAGGATTTAAAAAGGAGCTAGAGATAGTCGGTGTTGGCTACAAGACTCAAATGAAAGGGAAAACTTTAGTTCTGAATGTAGGATTTTCTCACCCGGTTGAGATTAAAGTTTCTGACGATTTAAAAGTTTCAACTCCTTCCCAGGTAAAGATAGTTGTTGAAGGTATTGATAAACAGAAAGTTGGTGAGTTTGCCGCAAACGTAAGAAAGATATATCCTCCCGAACCGTATAAGGGTAAGGGAATAAGATATGCCGGAGAAGAAGTACGTAAGAAATTAGGTAAAGCTTTAGCAAAATAACGAGTTAAAATATGAAAAAAATTGGTAGACTAAGAAGACATAAAAGAGTTACAAAGAAAATGCGTGGATCCAAGGAACAACCTCGATTGGTTGTTTTCCGCAGTAAAAAACACATCTATACTCAATTGGTGGATGACTCATCCCAGAGAGTGATTCTTGGAAGATCGACCTTAAGTAAGGATTTTAAAGCTAAGAAGATTAAATCTACTGGAAAAGAAGCCGCAAAAGAAATTGGTAAGATGATTGCTCAAGAGGCTGTTAATTCTGGAATTAAAAATATTTCTTTTGATAGAAGTGGCTATAGCTATCATGGCCGAGTAGGCTGTTTGGCCGAGGGGGCAAGAGAAGGAGGATTGAAATTTTGAATCAATCAGGAAGAAAACAAGAATATAGGAAACCAGGTGCAGCCAGAGATAATAAAGCTGGCGATTCTGGATCGCAGCCAAGAGAGAAAGCCTTTATTGAAAAAGTACTTTTTATAAATAGAACAACAAAAGTAACTAAGGGTGGTAAAAATTTAGGTTTTTCAGCCTTAGTAGTAGTAGGTGACGGCGAAGGCATGGCTGGGTTTGCTTTGGGTAAAGCTAACGAGGTGGCTGATGCAATTCGCAAAGGTATTAGTCGTGCTAAAAAAGATATAATTCCTATAAAAAGAAAGAAAACAACTATTACTCATCAGATAATTGGCTCATTCGGCGCAGTCCGAATCCTACTTAAACCAGCCGGTCAGGGAACTGGGGTTATTGCCTCAAGTCCTGTGCGAGCAGTTTGTGAGTGTGCCGGAATAAAAGATATTTTAACTAAAAATTTAGCAAATTCTACTAATCAGATAAATGTAGTTAAAGCAACTTTCCAGGGATTTCAGAGTTTGAAGGGGTAACTATGGACTTATCAAGTATTAAACCTAAAGTAGCTAATAAAAAGACTAAAAGGGTTGGCCGTGGTACCGGCACCGGTAGAGGTAAAACTTCAACCCGGGGACACAAAGGAGCTGGTCAGAGAAAGGGTAAAAAGACACCTTATCCTGGCTATCGTGGCGGTAGCCTTACTTTTGCCCGATTGCTACCAAAGAGGGGCTTTACACCTGTACGTAAAAGAGATTTTCAGGTTGTTAACTTAGGTGATATTCAGACTAAGTTAGGCGAAATAAAAGAAATTAACCCCGAAGTCTTAAAGGAAAAAAACCTTATAAAAAGTATAAAGAAACCTGTAAAAATCTTAGCTAAAATTCAAAGTGATTTTTCTCTAAAAGTTACTATAAAAGCTGATAAGTTTTCTCTGAAAGCTAAGGAAGTTATAGAAAAAGCTGGAGGCGTGGCTGAATGTTTAAGTCGATAGTCAACATCCTGAAAATAGCTGAGCTGAAAAGAAAGATTTTAATAACTCTTTCTCTACTCATAGTTTATCGAGCCGGATGTTTTATACCTACAGCCGGAATCAATACTTATAATTTAACTAAGTTTTTTGATGAACTCTCAAAGACCGCCGGGGAGGGAATCTTAGGTATGGTTAATCTATTTACTGGCGGGGCATTGACTCGTTTAAGTATTTTTGCTTTAGGAATAATGCCTTATATTTCAGCCTCAATCATTATGCAACTTCTTACAGCCGTGGTTCCGGCACTGGAGCGTATAGCTAAGGAAGGCAAGGCTGGCTATGAAAAGATCAATCAATACACAAGATATTTAACATTCGCTCTTTGTGTTGTCCAAGGTTTATTTTTGTCTTTATGGCTTTCAAATTCAGGTAATTTTAAGGGTTATGTTATTGTGGCTAATCCCGGACCGATGTTTAGCCTTATCACTATCCTTACTTTAACTGCAGGTACAGTTTTTATAATGTGGTTAGGTGAACAGATACAGGAAAGAGGTATTGGTAATGGTATTTCGATTATAATTACTGCCAGTATTATGTCTAGAATTCCTTCTTCGGTTAGGCAATTATTTATTTTGTGGTCGCCCTTTGACCCTTCCAAACAACAGATTCATACAGTTAAAGTTTTAATGTTGTTTGCTTTGTGGTTTCTGATGATAATCGCAGTTGTCCTTTTTAGCCAGGCTCAGCGTCGTATCCCGATACAGTATGGCAGAAGAGTTGTCGGCCGAAAAGTTTATGGAGGCCAGAGTACATACTTACCTATCAAAGTTGACATGTCAGGGGTGATTGCTATTATTTTTGCAAGTAGTGTCATGACTTTTCCGGCAACCATTGCTATGCTCTTGCCAAAAGCCACAGGTGTTCTTAGTTTCCTGCAGGGGATGATTCAACAGAGGGGTCTATGGTATAATTTATTTTTCGTATGCCTTATTATGTTCTTTATGTATTTTTACACAGCTATGGTATTTAATCCTCTCGAAATTTCCAATAATCTTAAGAAACACGGAGGATTTATTCCGGGAATCCGTCCCGGTAGACCGACTGCTAACTACTTAGATTTTGTTGCTACAAGAATTATTTTTATAGGAGCTTTATATATAAGCCTTATTGCAATATTTCCTAATTGTGTAATGTATTTATTTAGAGTGCCATCATATGGTCTGGCCTCACTATTTGGCGGTACAACTCTTTTAATTATGGTGGGTGTAATTATTGATACCATGAAACAGATTGAAGGCCAGCTCGTGATTCGTCATTATGATGGTTTTATTAAGGGAAGCAGTTTAAAGGGAAGAAAATAAAGAGCTATGATTATGACAGATAAAAGAATAGTTATTTTTGGCTCACCAGGTTCTGGTAAGGGTACGCAAGCTGTTATGATTGCTAAAGAGTTAGATCTAAAAAAAATCTCTTTAGGTGATATTTTGCGAGAAGAGGTTAAAAAAGGAAGTGAGCTTGGTGAAAAAGTTAAAAGTTATATGGAAAAAGGCTTACTAGTACCGGATGATCTAGTTTCTCAGGTTATTGAGGAAAATATTGCCCAGACAGGGTTTATTTTAGATGGGTATCCACGAAATTTAGATCAGGCTAAAAATTTAGAAGCTATTTTAAAGAAAAAGAATTTAGAAATAGATATTTTCCTTTATTTACAAGTCAATCAAGAAACCATCATTGAGCGTTTAACCAAGAGAGGCCGAGGCGATGATGACCCCGAAGTTATTGCCAAGCGATGGGAAGTTTTTATAAACGAATGCAATCAAATATTAGAATTTTATCGAAATAATGGCAAACTTATGGAAGTTAACGGCCAGGGTAGCATCGAAGATATTTTTAAAAGAATAAAAGACCTTTTAGAGTAAATGTGGTTCTTTGAAAAAAGATGGAGGGATGCTTAGTGTTTGAACCTCTAACTCTAGATGAATTAAAAACGATGCGCGAGGCAGGAAAAGTTGCCTCAATCGTACTTAAAGAATTAAAAGTCTTTATAAAAGATAAGATTACAACTAAGGATATTGAAAAGTTCTTTGAAAAAAAAATAGCTGATTATCCAGAAATGTCTGCGGCTTTTAAGGGGTTTATGGGGTACACGGCTTCATGCTGTGTTTCAGTAAATGAAGAGATAATACACGGTATCCCTTCAGGTAGAGTGATAAAAGACGGCGATCTAGTGAGTGTAGATCTGGGAATAAAATATAAGGGTCTATTCGTTGACACAGCCTATACCTACCCGGTAGGAAAAGTATCCAAGGCTGCTCGCAATTTAGTTGCTGTTTCCAAACGGTCTCTCGATGAGGGAATACGTAGAATTAAGGTTGGAGCTAGAATTGGCGATGTAAGTAATGCCATACAGACTTTCGTGGAAAAAAAAGGATTTTCAGTTATTCGTAAGTTCGTTGGTCATGGTATTGGGCGAGATTTGCATACTCCTCCGGAAGTTCCTAATTTCGGTGATAAAGGTGAAGGCATGGAGCTCGTTAACGGCCAGGCCATTGCTGTTGAACCAATGGTTTCAGCCGGAAGTTATGATATAAAGATACTTAGCGATGGTTGGACTGCAAAAACCAAAGATGACTCTTTATCAGCTCACTTTGAGCATACCATAGCTGTGACTAAGAAGGGTCCTTGGATTTTAACTGCTTAATGTAAAAATTGTTTTTATTATAATGGTAACTATATAAAATATATATGGCAAAAGAAGAGTTAATAGAAGTTGAGGGAGAGATTCTTGAAGCTTTACCAAATGCTATGTTTAGGGTAAAACTTGAGAATGACCATGTGGTGCTTGCGCATGTTTCCGGGAAAATGCGAATGCATTTTATCCGCATTCTTCCCGGTGATAAAGTTAAACTTGAGCTTTCACCTTATGATTTAACCCGAGGAAGGATAACTTACAGACAGAAATAGGATTCGGAGAAGATATGAAAGTTAAGTCATCAATAAAGAAGATTTGTGATAAATGTAAAATAATAAGAAGAAAGGGTGTGGTTAGGGTAATATGTAAGATCCCTAAGCATAAGCAGAGACAAGGATAAGAAGTAAGTCGTAAAATTTAGACAAAAAGGTTAAGAAAAGAGGAGATAGGGATGCCAAGGATTTTCGGTGTTGATATACCAAAAACAAAACAAATCAAAATAGCTTTAAGATATATTTATGGTATTGGGCCTATAAAGGCTTTGGATATACTTAAGGCAGTAGAAATTGATCCTGATAGAAAAGCTAGCGACTTGAGCGATGAGGAAGTATCAAGAATTTCTACTTTTGTCCAGGCAAATCACAGGATTGAAGGAGAATTACGTCGAGAAATTTCTCAAAATATCAGAAGATTAATCGATGTCGGAGCATATCGCGGTTCACGCCACAAGAAAGGTCTACCGGTTAGGGGGCAGAGGACTAAATGTAATGCTCGCACCCGTAAGGGACCAAAACCTAGAGTTGGCGGAATTAAGAAAAAGTAATAAGGAGAATAAATGGCACAAAAAAGACGACGGGAAAAAAAGAAAAAGATTCAGCTGACATCAAGTATTGGCGTAGCTCATATTACTGCTACGTTTAATAACACTATGGTCACTATCAGTGATTTAAAGGGCAATGTTTTGGCCTGGTCTTCAGCTGGAACCGTTGGTTTTAAGGGTGCAAAGAAATCTACGCCTTATGCGGCTCAAATTGCATCTATGAATGCAGCCAAACAGGTGAGAGAAATGGGCCTTAGAGAGTTAGAAGTTTTAGTAAAAGGTCCTGGTCCGGGCAGGGAATCAGCAATTAGGTCTTTGCAGGCAGCTGGCCTGGCAGTAAAAAAAGTAAGAGATATAACTCCAATGCCTCATAATGGATGCAGGCCAAAGAAAAAGAGAAGAGTTTAAAACCTAGAGGGGAAAAAATGGGAAGATATTTAGAAGCAAAATGTAAATTATGTAGACGAGCTGATATGAAGCTTTTTTTAAAAGGAACTCGCTGTGTTACTGAGAAATGCTCATATGCAAAGCGACCTAAACCACCAGGTGCTGCTATGCCCTCAAGAAAAAAGCTTACTAACTATGCTTTGCAGTTGCGTGAGAAACAAAAACTAAAAAGAATGTATGGAATGCTGGAAAACCAATTTAAAAGATTCTTTGTAGTTGCAAATAAGTCAAAAGGAGTTACGGGGCGAAACTTGATACAAATGCTCGAGAGACGCCTGGATAATGTTGTTTACCGATCTCTTTTTGCTTCGAGCCGAGAGCAAGCTAGACAGATAGTGCGACACGGGTTTGTGTTTATTTCCGGTAAGAGAGTCAGCATCCCTTCTTATATCGTCCGAGATGGTGAGAATATAGAGGTAAAAGCTAAGTCTAATCTTGGCCAATACATCAAGGACAATATAGAAACTCATACTAAGGATCGTAGTTGCCCAACTTGGATGAAAGTTGATAATAGCAGTTATAAGATTGATATCATACGTGCTCCGGAAAAAGAGGATTTAGTTATAGCTATAGACGAACAGCTTGTTATTGAGTTGTATTCAAAATAATTAGATATTTTTTAGTTGTCTTCGTTAATCAAAAAAAATATATATATGAGGAGGTAAGAAATGGGAATTACATGGCGGGATTTTCAATTCCCTAAACGCGTCATAGTTGATCAAGAAGAGTATAGCCCAAATTACGGTAAGATTGTAGCTGAACCCTTAGAAAGGGGCTACGGGGTGACTCTTGGTAATGTTCTAAGGAGAGTTCTTCTTTCTTCGATTGAAGGAGCAGCAGTAACTTCGGTTAAGATTGAAGGAGTTTCACATGAATTCTCTACTATCGATGGTGTCTATGAGGATCTACCTGAGATTATCCTTAATATTAAGAATCTAGTCTTACGATCTTATTCTCGTTCTCCGAAAAAAATCTATATAAAGCAAGAAGGAGAAAAGGAGATTAAAGCTAAGGATATCATAACTGATGAAACTATCGAGGTTATCAATCCGGATTTACATATCGCTACTGTAACATCTTCCAAGGCAAAGTTAGAAATTGAAATGGAAGTTGGTAGGGGTAGAGGGTTTGTTACTGCTGAAGCTAATAAGCGTGACGGTATGCCCATTGGTGTAATTCCGATTGATTCTATATTTACACCGGTTAAAAGAGTTGCTTTTAAGGTTGAAAACACTCGAGTTGGTAAGCGCACTGATTATGACAAGCTTATTTTAGAAATTTTTACAAATGCCAGCATTGAACCAAAAGAGGCTTTAATTTATGCAGCTAAAGTAATGAGCAAGCATCTCGAACTATTCTTTACTCTTGGCGACCTTCCCGAGGAAGATACTGAAGAGTTAACCCCGGAAGAAGTTAGTCTCTATGAAAAATTGAAAATACCGGTTACTGAGCTTGAATTGTCAGTTCGTAGTAGCAATTGTCTGCGCGATGCTGCTATTAAAACACTCTCTGAACTGGTAACAAAAACTGAGCCGGAAATACTTGCTTACAGGAATTTTGGTAAAAAATCTCTAAATGAAGTAGCAGCTCTTCTTAAAACTATGGGTTTGAATTTAGGTATGAAAATAGATAAAGATAAACTGACCATGGTCTAGGTGGATTAACTTTATTTTAACTATATTAATTAAACAGAGTTTATATGAGACATAGAAAAAAAAGTGAAAATTTTTCCCGTTCGCGGGCCCAGAAAAAAGCTTTAGTAAAAGCTTTGCTTCGTTCTCTTATAATTAATGAGAGAATAGTCACTACAACTTCAAAAGCAAAGTACTTAAGGGGTGAATTTGACAGGCTTCTTACTTGGTCTAAGCGTGGCCGGCTGCATGATAAAAGGCTAGCTTATCAGGTTGTTGGTGACCATAAGTTGGTGAGAAGGCTTTTTGAAGCCATAGCGCCGCGCTATCCCCAGTCTACCGGTGGTTATACAAGAGTCTTAAAGGTTGGAAGACGTAAGGGTGATGGAGCTCAACTTTCTTTGATCGAATTAACTAAGGTGGAAAGAAAGAAAAAACCGCTTAAAGAGGCTAAAGATAAAGAAACTCAAAGCTTAACACCCAAGAAAGTCAACCAAAGCGAAGATGCTAAAGATAAAACAGCTAAAAAAGGCATTATTTCAGGGGTAAAGAAAATTTTCAAAAAAGAACGAAATCCTGGGAAACGGTAGTAGTTCTTGTTTTTGATTTGTTGATGTGTTAAGATTAATAGTTTGTATCTTAATAAGGTCCTTTTATATAATACTTTTAAAAAATGGTAATTAATCCTAGCGTAGCCGAGCTTAAAAAGTCAGCTACACTTAAAATAACCGCTCTTACTAAGAAACTCGTTGCCGAGGGCAAAGATGTTGTTAATTTTGCTGCCGGCGAACCTGACTTTGATACTCCTGACTTTATTAAAGAGGCTGGAAAAGCTGCTATTGATGCAGGTTTTACTAAGTACACTCCTTCAGCCGGACTCCCTGATTTACGCAAAGCAATAGCTTCTAAATTACAAAGCGAAAATAATATTTCTCTTGAAGGCAAGAACGTAATAGTAACCGCGGGAGCTAAATATGCTCTTTACGTTGCTTTATTTACGCTTCTTAAACCAGGAGATGAGGTAATTATCCCTTCTCCTTACTGGGTTAGCTATCCCCAAATGGCTAAACTTTGTCAGGCAAAGCCTGTTTTTTGTGAAACCGACGAAAAGGACGGTTTTAAGCTTTCAGGGAAAAAACTCCAGGAGTGTATAACTAGCAAATCAAAGGTTTTAATTTTAAATTATCCTTCTAACCCTACCGGGGCAACCTATGATCGTAAAGAGCTCGAGGAAATCTGCCGGGTAGTTAAAGATAATAATCTTTATGTGGTAAGCGATGAAATATATGAGACTTTGTTATATGACGGCCGTCAGCATACTAGCTTTGCTGCACTTGGCGGTGCTTTTAACAATACAATTACTGTAAATGGTTTTTCTAAAACATTTTCCATGACTGGCTGGCGCCTAGGATATTTAGCCGGACCTGATGAGATTATTGGAGAAACTTCTAAGATTATTGACCACACTACATCATGTGCCTGTGCCGTATCACAAAAAGCAGCTATTGCGGCTTTGGGAGATAATAAATGGCAAGGCCAAGTAAAAGATATTTTCGCAGCCAGAAGAGACAGGCTTTGGAAAGGCTTAGATCCCTTAGAGAAAATAACACCTTTTAAATCACAAGGAACTTTTTATATGTTTTCTGACATAAGGAAAACAAATTTAAATTCTTTTGATTTTTCCCAACGTTTGTTAAGTGAGAAGCTAGTTTCTTGCATCCCGGCCGATGCTTTTGGTAAAGATGGCTTTATCCGCTTAAGTTTTTCAACTAGTGATGAACAGATCGATAAAGGCATTGAAAGAATCAAAGACTTTCTAAGTTCTCTATAGACTAAAATACTTATGGGTAAAACTATAATAGAGAAGATCCTCTCTAAGCATGCAGGGAAGAGTCTAGAGGCAGAAGATGTTGGTATTTGTAAAGTCGATTATTGTTTTTCCCAAGATGGAACGACCTCACTAGTCTTAGATAGCATCCAAAAAGCCCACGGTAAACTTATCACTCCTAAAAAATACTCAATGTTTATAGACCATAGCAGTCCCTCACCTAACCTGGGAGTCTCAAGGATCCATTCTCGGATGAGGTCTTTTACTAAAAAAAACAAAAATAGCATTTATGATGTTGGCTGTGGCATTTCCCATCAACTTGTTCTTGAATCAGGAATTGCTTATCCGGGAGCACTTATTCTCGGTGCCGATTCCCACACTTCTACTGCCGGAGCCTTAGGGGTAGCTGCTTTTGGAGTAGGTTCAACTGATTTGGCAATAGCTTTAATGACTGGGAAAAACTGGTTTAAAGTTCCCCAAACTCTTAAAATTATTATTAAAGGTAAATTGCCAAAAGGAGTTTATAGTAAGGATGTCATTCTTTATATAATACATAAACTAGGTGCAAACGGAGCTACTTATAAGTCAGTTGAATTTAGCGGCAACACTATTGATAAAATGTCCTTTGATGCCAGGTGTACTATTACAAATATGACTATAGAGTTTGGTGCAAAGTGTGGTTTTATTGCTCCTGATAAAGTTACTTTTGACTACTTAAAAAAGTATAAGATTAAAAAGGGCAATCCAACTTACTCTGATAACGATTGTAAATATGAGAAAATTATCGAGTTTGATGTATCAAGGTTAACTCCTTATTTAGCTAAACCTCATACTGTTGATAATGGCGCTCCGGTTGCATCTTTAGCCGGCACTAAGATTAATCAGGCCTTTTTGGGAACTTGCACTAATGGACGCCTTGAGGATTTAGAGATTGCTGCTAAAATGTTAAAATCAAAAAGAATAGATAAAGATACAAAACTTTTTATAGCTCCTGCATCCAGAGAGATTTTTCTCAGAAGTCTGGAGAAAGGGTTTATAAGAGTTTTTATGGAGGCTGGGGCTGTGGTTTTACCAGTTGGTTGCGGGCCTTGCGTGGGAACCCATCAAGGCGTTCCGGCTGATAATGAGGTTACGATTTCAACAGCTAATCGCAATTTCAAGGGGAGAATGGGCAACCCTAAAAGCTATATATACCTTGCTTCTGTTGCCACTGTAGTTGCTTCAGCCATTAAAGGGGCAATAACCGATCCAAGAAAATATCTTAAATAACTTGATTTTTCCATCGGGTAGTGGTATCAATAAGTGTATAGCAAAAAAGTTAAATTGAGCAAAAAAGTCCTTAATTAGTCGATATATATAGGTGTTTTTGATTTTTTTAATAACGTCTTGCTTCTTAAGCTGAGGAGGTTTTTCAATGGTTGACATGAACACTCTTCTTAAATTGACTCAAGCCAAGCGTGCCAGCGATCTGCACTTGTCAGTTGGTAACCCCCCGGTAATAAGGATTAACGGAGAGCTCCAGCTTACAGAATTCCCTCCCTTAACTCAGCAAAGCTCAAAAACTTTGATTTATAATATGTTAAATGATGAGCAAAAAGCAATATTCGAGCGGGATAAGGAGTTGGATTTTTCCTTTGCTCTTCCTAATATGGACCGCTTTAGAGTAAATATCCACCTTCAAAAAGGCAATGTTGAAGCAGCTTTCAGACGTGTTCCTATGAAGATCCCCTCTATTGATCAATTGGGTCTTCCCGATGTTGTCTTTGATTTTTTAAATAGACCAAATGGCCTAGTTCTCTGTACCGGTCCAACTGGTACTGGAAAAAGTACAACTATGGCAGCAATGGTTGAATATATAAATACTAATCGTAGTGAGATGATTGTCACTATTGAGGATCCGATTGAATTTGTTTTTACCAATAAAAAGAGTGTTATCAAACAACGAGAAGTATATTCTGATACTCACTCTTTTCCTGAGGCTTTAAAAAGGGTTTTGCGTCAAGATCCTGATGTCATTGTTGTGGGAGAGATGCGTGATCTAGATACCATATCAACAACCTTAACCGCAGCTGAAACCGGACATTTGGTTTTAGCCACTTTACATACACCTGATTGTCCGCAAACTGTCCAGCGCATTATCGATGTTTTTCCACCTTACCAACAGCGACAGGTAATTATTCAGCTGGCTGAGTGCTTGCAAGGGGTTATGTCGCAGATTTTAATACCTCGGGCTGATGGAGAGGGCAGGGTCTTATCAACAGAAGTTATGGTATCTACTCCGGGAATACGTAATTTAATCAGGGAAGGGGATATTGCCCAGATTCCTTCCTTGCTTCAGATGGGTGCTCAATACGGAATGCGTACTATGGATAAAGCTCTTAAAACTCTCTATAAAAAGGGAGTTATAACTAAAGAGGCAGCTTTGACTAAAGTAAAGAGTGTAGTTGAATTCGAGCAATTGTAATATCAAAAAATATGATTTTAAAGGGAAAAGTTTTTAAGTTTGGTGACAATATCAATACTGATTGGATTATATCGGGACGATATAAATTCAAAATTTCAGATATGAAGCAATTATCCCAATATCTAATGGAGGATATACGTCCGGGATTCTACAAGGAACTTATACCTAAAAAGTCAATTATTGTCGCTGGTGAGAATTTTGGCATGGGTTCATCTCGGGAGCAGGCTCCCTGGGTAATTAAAGAGGCTGGTGTAGTTTGTGTTATCGCCAAAAGCTTTGCTCGCATTTTTTATCGTAATGCTTTTAATATAGGTTTAGCCTTAATTGAGGCTGATACTAGGTCACTAAAAGAAAGCGATTATCTTAGTGTTGATTTAAGTAAGGGGTTGATTGAAAAAAAGTCTTCTAAGACAATTATCAACTTCAAACCCTGGGATAATTTCCGCAAGCAACTAGTAAGTAGTCAAGGTATCATTAAGTACTTAGAGAAGTATAAAGATTTTCAATTAAAGTAGTTAAGAATACTTTCATCCCTGCCTTATGCAAGGTTAAAACCAAAGATAGATAAAATGTATAATCTAATAATAATTGGTTCTGGAGCTGCCGGAATAGCTTGTGCACATCAGGCAAAAAAATTAGGCTTGTCAGCAGTTTTAATTGATGAGGATAAAGATTCTTTTGGCGGAACCTGTTTAAATAGAGGCTGCATACCAACTAAGTTATTTCTCAATAGTGCAAAATTAAATAAGTCATGGAAAGATACATACCTTTTAAAAAAGGCTGTTGTTAACAAGATAAAAACTCAAAGTTTGCAATTTTTACAAAAGCAGGGTTTAGAAGTTTTATGGGGTAAAGTTAGTTTTCTTGATAAGAATAGTTTAAAGGTTGGCTCCGAAACTATTGTCGGTAAGTATATTGTAGTAGCTAGCGGTTCATTGCCAAAACTAATTATCGATGATCCTAAGGTGATATCAGCCGATGCTTTATTTAAACAGAGGGAAATTCCTGAAAAAGTTCTTATTGTTGGTGGAGGCTATATTGGTATTGAAATAGCGTCCTTGCTAAACAGTTTCGGAAGTAACGTCTCCCTAGTTGAAAGGGAAAACTCTATTTTGCCTTTTTTTAATCCCTACCTTGCCAATCGTTTGAGAATTATTTTACAGCGCAAAGGCATAAAAATTGAAACTGATAAAAGTTATCAAGATTGTAAACTGGATGAGTATGACCTGATAATTTCTGCCGTGGGTAGAAAACCTAATACAGAGTCTTTAGAATTAGCTAATGCTGGTATAGATTATGATTCCAAAGGCTGGATTAAAACCAATGAGCATTTAGCCACCAATATTGATAATATTTATGCTTGTGGGGACGTAACCGGGAAAAAACTACTGGCTTATGTTGGCGAATATCAAGCTAAAATATGTATTCCCAACATTAAAGAGGGTAACCATTTAAAGGAAAACTATTCTAACATACCTGAGTGTGTATTCTCCCAGCCTTCTTTAGCCAGAATTGGAATTTTAGAAGATCAAGCTAAAGCTCAAGGCTTGAAATACAGGGTTATCCAATCAAATTTTTTAAAATTTTCCTCCAGCTATGTATATGGTGATACTGATGGTTTCATTCAGATAGTAGTTAGCGAGGATGATACAATTATCGGAGCCGGTGTTATATCTACTCTTGCCGCTGAGTTAATAAGCACTCTTACCTTGTGCGTTAGAAAGCATTTAAAGCTATCTGATCTTAAAGAGATGCTTCTAATTCATCCCAGCCTATCAGAAATATTAAGTCTAATTGCTTCCCAAGCCTAATTTTCCTATATTTACCAAAGCAAAAGTCAATAAATGATTGACAGTTATAATGCAAGCAGTTAAAATAAAACAGTAAGTAATTTTTACCCAATAACCACAAAATATCAAGGTGTATGTTTATAAAGGAGGCGCTATGCGGCTAATTTCAAAAATTATTCTTACTTTATGTTTAATTATCCTTACAAGTAGTTCACACGCCTTTGAACTTGAAGGCATTGAGGTGCTTTCAGGCTTTTTTGAGGCTAATTTAAGAGATAGGGATGATTATCAGGGTATTCCTCTGTTTGTTTCTCTTAACTATGATGCTAAGCCTATATTTGAGATGATAGGCATTAGAACTGAAGGGAAATTACAGTTTTTAATGGAGGGTTTTGCTAATACCATAATAAGTCCTGAGGCTAACGTCGAGGTTGGATCAAATTTCTTGATTAAATACGTATTTCCTTTATCAGACTTCATCCAGCCTTATTTTAAAGGCGGATTAGGGACTTTATATATGAGCCAAAAAACACAGGAGCAAGGTAGTCAGTATAATTTTTTACCTCAAGCCGGTGTAGGTTGTCATTTGTTTTTTTGGGATGATGCTGCTTTAAGTCTTGAATACCGCTATCGACACCTTTCTAATAATAGTTTGGAACGACGCAATGGTGGTATTGATGCTAATATGGCTTTAGCTGGAATATCTTTCTTTTTTCAATGATTCGTAAAGCTAAGCTATCTGACGCAGAAGATATCCAGCGCCTCGTTAATTCCTGGGCGAAAAAGGGAAAACTCCTCCGGCGCTCATTAAACTATATTTTTGAGCATCTTCGTGATTTTTGGGTATTCCTTGATAAGGGGAAGGTAGTTGGCTGTTGCGCTCTTTCAGTGACGGGTTGGCAGAATTTAGCCGAGATAAAGTCTTTAGCTGTTTTATCTAAGTATCAGAAAAAAAATATTGGTAAGAAATTAGTAAAGATAAGTTTAAAAGAAGCGTCTTCTTTGGGCATAAAGGGAGTTTTTGCTCTAACTTACAGCCCGGAATTTTTTACGAAAGTTGGATTTAAAATTATTGACAGAAAGAAATTACCCCATAAAATATGGAGTGATTGTATCAACTGCTCAGAATTTCCCGGCTGTAGCGAAGAAGCCGTAATATTAAAAATTAAAACATAATTAATAGTTAACACCAATTTTATAGGGAGGTATAAGATGTTTCTTCTTGATTATAATTTAACTGAAGATCAGCAAATGTTAAGAGATTTATGTAGGCAAATTGCCGAAGAAAAAATACGTCCTTATTCTCGAGAGCTTGATGAAAAAGAAGAGCACCCTACCCAAATAATGAAAGACCTGGCTCAATCTGACCTCTTTTCTCTGGCAATACCAGAAGCTTATGGAGGCATGGGAACTGGGTTGATGGAGCTATGCATTGCTACTGAGGAGATATCCCGGGTTGATGGAGGCGTAGCTACTTCTTATGCTGCATCTTTTTTGGGAATGTTTCCTATTCTTTTGCACGGTACAGAGGAGCAGAAGAAAAAATACTTACCGGATATTGCCAGCGGCAAGCACTTAACAGCTTTTGCCCTTACAGAACCGGAAGCCGGCTCTGATGCTGCCGGCGTTAAGACCACAGCAAGAAAAGACGGCGATTACTATATTCTCAACGGAACCAAGCACTTTATCACTAATGGTGGTGATGCTCAAATCTATACAATCATCGCTGTTACTAATAAAGCAAAGGGTCCAAGGGGTGTTTCAGCCTTTATTCTAGAGAAAGGAACCCCGGGTTTTACTTTTGGTAAAAAAGAGGAAAAGTTAGGTATAAGAGCTTCAAGTACGGCCGAGCTTATATTTAATGATGTTAAAGTCCATAAGGATAATTTACTTGGCAATAAAGAGGGTATTGGTTTTATTGCTACCATGAAAACCTT
>CAJXAF010000001.1 GCA_913050175.1 uncultured bacterium | reverse complement strand
TAATATTGGTTAAAAAAGAAAAACCCCACAGTCGGTTAAAACTGTAGGGTTTCCAGGATAAAGATGGTTGCGGGGTCAGGATTTGAACCTGAGACCTCAAGGTTATGAGCCTTGCGAGCTACCTGACTGCTCCACCCCGCGAAATTATTACTATGTTAGCAATTTATTTGCCTATGTCAATAACTATTTCGTTCTCTTTGGCTACACCCAGCTCATCCCGGGCTATACTTTCATAAAGATAGGGATCCTTGCCAACACGATTGATCTTTTCCTCTAATTCCTTTATATCTTCTTCTAACTTTTCTTTTTTTGACAGAAGATTAGTATTTTCCTTACGCAAGGTCTTAAGCTTTGTATAGTTAGGAAAATAAAATACAAAGCCTATAATAAGAATTATAGCAATACCAATAAATATCAGAACCTGTTTAGTTCCTTTTGTATTTAAAATTTTTACCGCCATAACGGGCTTTAGTGCCTAACTCCTCTTCAATTCTAAGTAATTCATTATACTTTGCCACTCTGTCAGTACGTGAAAGAGACCCTGTTTTTATCTGGCCAGTTGCTTTGCCTACAGCTATATGGGCAATTGTTATATCCTCAGTTTCACCGGAACGATGTGAGATCACTGATGTGAACCCGGCCTTTGAGGCCATATTTATAGCATTAATAGTCTCAGATAAAGAGCCGATTTGATTTACCTTAATTAAAATAGAATTAGTAATTCCCTCTTTAATACCCCGTTTCAATATATTAACATTAGTAACAAAAAGATCGTCACCAACAAGTTGAACCTTCTTACCTAATTTTTTAGTTAATCTTGCCCAGCCCTGCCAATCATTTTCATCCAAGCCGTCTTCAATGGATACAATCGGATACTTTTTAACTATTTTTGCATAATAATCAACCATATAAGCGGCATCTCTTTTTTTACCTTCAAAAACATAACTACCGTTTTTATAAAAAGAACTAGCAGCAGAGTCTAAAGCTAAAGAAATTTCTTTCCCCGGTTTATAGCCGGCTTTCTTTATAGCTTCTATTATCAAATCTAAAGCTTCTTCATTGCTTCTTAAGTTAGGAGCAAAACCCCCTTCATCACCAACAGAAGTAGATAACTTTTTTTTCTTTAAAATTGATTTTAAGCTATGAAAAGTCTCAGTCGCTGCCGCTAAAGCCTTACTAAAAGTAGTAAACCCTAATGGGGCAATCATGAATTCCTGAATATCTAAATTGTTGTCAGCATGCATACCACCATTAAGTATATTCATTAAAGGTAAAGGTAAAAGTATCGCCTTAGCCCCTCCTAAGTACCTGTACAAAGGCTTTTTCTTAGAAACACTATCTGCTTTTGCTACTGCTAAAGAAACCGCCAAAATAGCATTAGCGCCTAACTTTGATTTATTAGCAGTGCCATCAAGTGCTAGCATAATTTTATCAATATTCTTAAAATCAGCCTCTTTACCTTTTATCTTAGGAGCAATAATTTTTTCCACATTTTTTACAGCTTTTTGTACGCCTTTGCCACAATACCTACCCTTATTGTTATCGCGTAATTCAACAGCTTCATGTTCTCCGGTAGATGCACCGGAAGGAACTGCTGCTCTGCCAAAGCTACCATCACTTAATAAAACATCTACTTCAACAGTAGGATTACCGCGGGAATCAAGTACCTCTCTTGCCTTTAGGCTTTTAATCTTTGCCATTATTATCCTCCTTTATATAATTTCAATACTGATCAAAAACGAAATTTGATCAAAACCTTATTTTTTGCTTATAAACTTACCGTTGATATAAGCCGATTACTCTAGTTTCGGAAAGAATACGACCTTGGATGGCCTTTAATACTTCCTTTTTTTCAACGCCTTCCTTTAAGGGAAGAATTGAGTCTAAAGCATAGAGTGTAAAAAAATAGCGGTGAGTTTTTCCCGGGGGCGGACAGGGACCACGGTAACCAAGGCTGCCAAAATCATTATTACCGATTATGACCCCCATATTTTTTAGCTCATCAGCACTCACGCCCTCTTTAAGACTAGTTACTTCTTTAGGGATATTTACTAAAACCCAGTGAACCCAGGCCTTAAAAGGAGCGTCGGGATCATCGCAAATAAGAACAAAACTCTTTGCCTCCTCAGGCACATTTGACCAGGAAAAGCTGGGAGAAGAATCTTTAGTATCACAAGTATAACGATGAGGAATGTACTCTTTATGATTAAAAGCATCGGTTTCAATGTTTAAAGCAAAGAGCTGAATAGTAAAAAGCATTAAATTTAAGAAGATTATGGCTTTCTTCATTTTAGTTTTTGAAAAACTTTTTTTAAACTGCTCTTATCTACAGTTAAAGCAAACCTGATAAACCCTTCACCATGCTTGCCAAAACCAACTCCGGGAGTAGCGACAATGCTCTTCTTAGTAAGCAGGTAGGTTGAGAAATCAATCGAAGTTTTAAACTCTTTAGGTATCCTCGTCCAAACATAAAAAGTCGAATCAGAATGTATACCCTTAAAGCCGGCAGCTTTTAGATTTTTCACAAAGTAATCTCTACGGTCTTTTAAGATTTTCCTTAAATTGCTAACATACTTCTCCTGAGTTTTTAAAGCGGTTATGGCTGCTTCCTGAACTGCACCAAAAATACCTGAATCAATATTAGCTTTTACCTTCAGAAGAGCTTTTATAAAATTGGCATTGCCGGCTGCCCAGCCAATACGAAAACCAGTCATACAAAATGTTTTAGATAAAGAATGAAATTCAAGGGCAATTTCTTTGGCACCTTTTATCTGGAGAATGCTTAAGGGTTTCTGGTTGAAATAAACTTCTGAATAAGCATTGTCATAAGCAAGGATAATTCCGTACTTACTACAAAAACTAACCAATTCTTCTAAAAACTTCTTAGGTGCTAAAGCTGTAGTTGGGTTGTGGGGGTAATTTAAGTACATTAACTTAGCTTTATTACGTACACTAAGGGGTATCTTTGATAACTGAGGCAAGAAAGCATTTTCCTCAAGTAAAGCTAAGTCGTAAATTTTAGCATTAATAAAACGGGCTGCGCTCTTATAACCGGGATAACCGGGTGAAGGAGTAATAACATATTCTCCTTGGTTAACAAAAGCCAAGGGAAAATGGATTAATCCTTCTTTTGAACCAATGAGAGGAAGAATTTCAGTGTCTTGATTGAGATTAACTGAAAATCTCTTCTTAGACCAGTTCTTTATAGCGGCTCGCAGGGCGCTCTTTCCCTGGTCAAGAGCGTATTTTTGATTTACTTTCACCTTAGCTGCCTTAGCTAAAGCCTCAATAACTGCTTTTGGTGCCGGAATATCAGGATCACCAATGCTTATATCAATAAAATCAATTTTCTTTTTGCGTAAAATAGATTTCTGGCGGTCAATCTCGGCAAACAAATAAGGCGGAAATGCTTTTAATCTCCTTGAAGTATCAATTTTTTTCATTGTCTGTCCTTTCTAAGATTTAGTAAATAAGACGTTATCCATTGAGTAAAGACCAGGGGCTTTACCAACAATCCACTTTGCAGCAATAAGAGAACCTTGGACAAAAATATCTCTGGTTTTAGCAGAGTGGCTGAGCTCTATCTTGTCAACATCGCTCTCAAAAACGATTTTGTGATCACCTATTATTTCGCCTTCTCTAATTGACTTTATATCCTCAAATTTAATATTAAATCCCTGGTCATTAACTACTTGAGCAATTTTTTTAGCTGTGCCTGAAGGCGCATCTTTTTTATGAATATGATGGGCCTCCTCCACATCTACCTTATATCCTCCCAGGACTTGGCTGGCTTGATTAAGGAGACGAAATAATAAATTAACCCCTACACTCATATTTGGTGCAAAAACTATAGGAATATCTTTTGCAGCCTGATTGATAATCTCTAATTCTTTCTCATCTAAACCGGTTGTTCCAATTACCGCCGGTTTTTTAAATTTAACCAGATAAGAGATATTCTCGACCACAGCAGTATGAAAGCTAAAATCAATTAAACAATCGCAACCTGCTATTATGCTTAGATCGCTACTTATAGTTAAACCATCAGAAGTCTTGCCAAGATCAGAATGATCTTTTTTCTCCAGGCCAAAAACAACTTCTAACTGAGGATCATCGTTTGCCAAAGCAATTATGCGTTGGCCCATTCTCCCTTTAGCTCCGCTTACACCAATTTTAATCATAGTCTTATCCTCATATTAACTTATAACTACTTAAAAGTGATTTTAAAGCTCCCAAATTAGCCTCACTCATCTTATATAGAGGTAGACGAAAGTTAGCATCTACTAATCCCATAAGTTTAAGAGAGGTTTTAACCGGAATAGGGTTTGTCTCTATAAATAAGGCTTTGATTATATTATAAAGGTATAGCTGTAACCTCTTGGCTTCAGACGGGTTTCCCTCGAGAAAAGCTGCGATCATATCATGGCTTTCTTTAGGCATAATATTAGCAACAACAGAAATAGCCCCTGCCCCGCCTACTGAAAGAATGGGTAAAGTTATCTCATCACTACCTGAGAAAAGCAAAAATTTATCATCAACTAAGGTCATTATTTTAGATATCTGGTCTAAGTTTCCACTTGCTTCTTTTATCCCTACAATATTGGCAAAATCAAGGTAGAGCCTGGCTACAGTTTCAGGAAAAATATTACTGCCAGTACGAGAAGGAACATTGTAAATAATAATTGGTATATCGACGCTGGAAGATATTTTTTTAAAGTGTTGATATAGTCCTTCCTGAGTAGGTTTATTATAATAGGGTGTAATAACTAAAGCATAATCAGCTCCGACTTTTTTTGCAAATTGGGTTAACTCCAAGGCTTCCTGGGTTGAGTTAGAACCGCAACCAGCAACAATCGGTATTCTTTTATTAGAAACTGAAACAGCGAATTCAATTATTTTCTTATGTTCAGGGTGGGTAAGAGTGGCACTCTCACCAGTAGTTCCACAAACTAGTATGCCGTCTGTGCCCCGCTCTATATGCCACTCGATAAGAGTTTTCATCTTATCTTCTAAAATATTGCCCTGGTTATCAAAAGGAGTAACTAAGGCTACAATGCTTCCCTTTAACATAAAACCCCCTCTTATATTTGAATAGACCCTTTATAAACTAAATGAGCTTGGCCTTCTAAGAAAACCTCACTGACTTTATTTTTATTGCGACTATAATAAATTTTTAAAGTATCTTTACCCTTAGTCTTAACTTTAAGTGAGAACTTGTTTAAATCACTTTTTAGTTTAAAACCACTGATTATGGCGGCGGCAACTGAACCAGTACCACAGCTATCAGTCTCAGCTTCAACCCCCCGTTCATAGGTACGTACTGAAATAGTATCTTTTGACATTAACTCCACAAAATTAACATTTGCTCCGGCCGGGGCGAATTTACTATGAAAACGAATTGCCCGCCCGATTTCATCTACATTTATTTTAGCTAAGCCCTGAACAAATACTACCACATGAGGAACTCCGGTGTTTATAAAGTTTACCCTAACCCTTCTGCCTAATACAGCTAAAGCAATATTTAGCTTTAAGTTAAAAGGATCAACCATTTGCACTTTAGCTGTATTTTTCCGCGGGGTTACCTTGGCCTTAATTAAACCAGCTATGGTTTCAAAATCAAACTCTCGTTTCCTTTTCCCCTTGCAAGCACAATTTAAAGCTGCCCAGAGAGCAGCACATCTTGAACCATTACCGCACATCTCAGCTTCTGAGCCGTCAGCATTGAAAATCCTCATTTTAAACCGAGCTTTCTTGGATTTATCAATTACCAAGAGGCCATCTGCCCCGATAGAATTTTTCCTCTGACAAATTTTTCTGGCAAAAGCTTTATAATTTATCTTTTTACCTTTTATCCTATAGGCATCAATTAAAATAAAATCATTGCCTGAAGCCTCTAATTTATAAAATTCAATTTTTTTCATACAATTATCTCTTTATTGATTAAATCTTTATAAGTTTCTCGCTTTCTGATTAAATAATCCCTACTACCTCTAACTAAGACCTCTGCTGCCCGGGGTCGGGAATTATAATTTGAACTCATTGAAAAAGCATAGGCACCGGCAGCAAAAACTGCGATACCTTCAGATTCTTCGACATTGATTAGCCTGTCTTTTCCCAGGAAATCACCACTCTCACATATCGGACCGACCACATCAGCCTTCTTTATGCTTTTTTGCTTATTGTTAGCTGACTTAACTACTGGCATAATATTATGATAGGCTCCGTAAAGAGACGGTCTAAGTAAATCATTCATAGCTGCATCAACGATTATGAATTTCTTAGTTCTAGTTTCCTTAACATAAGTTACTTTTGAAGCCAGGATCCCGGCATTTCCCACAATAAATCTACCCGGCTCAAGAATAATCTTAAGCTTTAGCTTTTTTAGTAAAGGTAGCACTTTTTTTGCAAAAGCTTTAGCTGTCTGGGGTTTTTCCTTATCATAGATTATCCCCAATCCTCCGCCAATATTTAAATATTTAAGAGCTATGCCTTGCTTTTTTAAAAAGTTAATAAGTCTGGCGGCATTTTTTATAGCATTGATATAAGGCGAGCTTTGAGTAATTTGCGAACCAATATGCATATGTAAACCAACTATATCAAGATAAGAGTAGTCTTGGTTATTTAGTATAAGCTTCTTTACTGTCTCCTCATCCATACCAAACTTATTTTCCTTCTTACCGGTAGTAATGTACTTATGGGTCTTAGCGTCAACATTAGGATTAAACCTTAAAGCCACCTTTGGCTTTTTCTTTAATTGCCTGGCAATTCGATTCATCCTTTTTAGTTCAGGAATTGATTCAACGTTAAACATAAGAATTTCATAGTTTATAGCATCTTTTATCTCCTTATCAGTCTTGCCAACTGAAGCATAAACGATTTTTTTACCTGGACAACCTACCTGCTTTGCCAGAAAAAGCTCTCCCCCTGAGACTATATCTAAACCAGAACCTTTCTTAGTAAGAAGATTTAAAATGCAAATATTTGAATTTACCTTTACCGAGTAACATATTAAAGCATCTATCGATGAAAAAGCTTTTTTTAACTTATTAAAGTGGTCTAAAATAGTTTTTTGGCTATAGATAAACAAAGGAGTACCGTACTTATCCATAAGCTTAGCTACACTTATATTTTCACAGAATAGAGTCTTACCTTTATATTTAAAGTAGTGCATAATTGGGAATTATTTTAACTTACGAGGCTTTTTTGATGTGGCCTTTTTAAGTGTCGGTATTGACTTCTTTGATGCCACAGCATATTCCGGATTCATAATCCTTTTAACATCTTTGGCAGTCAGCTGTTTATGAAACTTCTTTAAGTCAGAATCGGACATCTCTTTTATCTTTAAATCGTTGTCCTGGGTAAAACGAATCAACCTGCCTACAAGAGTGTGGGCATTCTTAAAAGCAACACCTTTTAAAACTAAAAATTCTACCAACTCAGTCGCATAAAGATCTTCGTCTTCTAAAGCCTTGTGTATCTTATCCTCATTTAGGATAAGACCATTGATTAAACCTGCGGAAATTTTTAATTCTTCCTTGATTGTCTCAGTTGATGAAAACAAAGGTTCCTTATCAAGCTGCATATCACGATTATAAGTTAAGGGTAATCCTTTCATAGTAGTTAATACTGACATTAAATTACCGTATATCCGGCCGGTGTTACCCCTGACCAATTCGAGAAAGTCAGGATTTTTCTTATGCGGCAGAAGCGATGAGCCAGTACAATACTCTTCCGGCAAATCAAAGAAACTGAACTCACGGGTAGAGTAAAGGATAAAATCCTCAGCCATGCGTGAGAGATGCATCTGAAGCATTGATAAGATACTTAAAAATTCAATTACAAAGTCGCGGCTGGCAACATTATCAAGAGAGTTCTTAACTGTTTCCGAGCGACCGTGTTTTGATTCATACTTAATTTTTGCCAGGAATTTTTTAATCGCCTCACTATAAGCAGCCTTAGGAATTGCACTTCCGGCTAAAGCTCCGGAACCAATATAAATCGATGAGCGCTTAACAAACATATCAATTCTCTCAAAATCACGCTCAAACATAGCAAAAAATGCACCGGTATAATTAAAAAAAGATACTACCTGGGCCCGCTGGGTGTGCGTATAGCCGGGCAAATAAATATGCTTATACCTTGTGCCAAGATGATTTAGAGCTGTAAGAAGAATATTCAATTCTCCTAAGATATATATTCCTTCCTTGTAACAATACCACTTCTCATCAAAAACAACCTGATCATTGCGGGAACGAAGAGTGTGGAGTTTCTGAGCCAGATCACCTAATTTTTTAGTGACTCGATTGTGGATATCAGTATGGATATCCTCGGCGTTAGGGTTTGGCTTAAAAGTATTAGTCATTACTTCCCGGGCAATATCATTTAAAGCAGAAGTAAGCCTCTTGGCTTCACTGGCATTTAAAATCTTAGCTTCCCTTAGAGCACTGACATGAATGATTGAGTGATATAGATCATACTCAACCAATTTATGATCATAGTGGATTGATTTTTGAAAATTAAAAAAATCCTGATCGATTGCTTTCTTAAACCTCCCACCCCAAAGATTTTTTGACATATCTGATATCTCCTATTTCTCAATAAAAGGCATACTCCAAATATCGATGAACCCTTTAGCCCAGTCTCGATTAAAAGTATCCTTTTTCCCGTAAGTTGCTAGACTCTCCTTATATAAAGAATAAGGACTACTTCGTTTAGCAATTATAATATTACCCTTATATAATTTCAAAGTTATTTTTCCGCTTACCCTAGTCTGACTCTTGGCAACAAATCCGTCTAAAGACTGCTTAATTCGGGAAAACCATAACCCCTGATAAACTATCTGGGCATACTTAAGAGAAATTATCTCTTTAAAATAAAGCGTCTCTTTATCAAGAACTAAGGACTCTAACTCTTTATGAGCTGTGCGCAAAATCCAGGCAGCCGGAGCCTCATAGACTTCTCGTGATTTTATCCCCACCATCCTGTCTTCAATTAAATCTGTGCGACCAATACAGTGCTTTCCGCCAATTTTATTTAGTCTCTCAATAATTTTTACAAAATTGCAGCGCTTACCATTAAGCTTTGTCGGTTTGCCTTTGGCAAACTCAAGGCTTATGTATTGAGGCTTAGCCGAAGCTTTACTTAGACTAACGGTTTCGATGAATGCATCTTCAGTAGGTTCATTTTCTAAATTCTCAAGTATCCCGGCTTCAATGCTTGTCCCCCAGATATTCTTATCAATACTGTAAATTTTTTTCTTAGTATTCTCAATTGGTATTTTTTTAGCTTTAGCATATTCTACCTCTGACTCACGACTGGTAAGCTCCCACTCCCTTAAAGGAGCAATAATTTTTAGTTTCGGATTAAGAGTTTTAACTACCAGCTCAAGACGAACCTGATCATTGCCTTTAGCAGTACAACCGTGAGAAACAAAACCAGCCCCTTCTTTTTTAGCTATTTCGACTAAGTACTTAGCAATCAAAGGCCTGCCTAAAGCTGTATTAAGAAGGTACTTCCCCTGATATATAGCCCCGGCTTTTAAAGAAGCTAAAATGTACTCCTTAGCAAATTCGGAACGTAAGTCTTTGATGTATATTTTTGATGCTCCTGACTGTTTTGCTTTTTTTCGTAAAACCGCAGGAGAGAATTCACTTCCTAAGTCTGCTGAAAAACAGACAACATCATAGCCCCGTTCTTTTAACCAGACCAGGCAGCATGATGTATCCAGGCCTCCGGAGTAAGCTAAGATAACTTTTTTCTTTTTCTTCATTGTAAACTCAAATTAATTTTCCTATCAGGATTTATTTTTCTCCTAAGAGATGGTATAAAATTGCTTTGGCTGAGTGTAGTCGATTCTCAGCTTGATGAAAAACTACTGAATGTTTTCCGTCAATTACACTATCGGTTATCTCCTCAGCCCTGTGAGCCGGAAGACAGTGCATGACAATAGAGTCTTCTTTAGCTTGAGATACGATTTTATCATTTATTTGAAAGTTTTTGAATGCTTTTTTTCGCTCCTCGCGCTTGTCTTCATCGCCCATTGATGTCCAAACATCTGTGTATAAGACATCGGCATCTTTAGCCGCTAGTACCGGATCAGGGCAAACACTTATTGAGCCGCCAGAGACCCGATTAAAACCTCCAGCTCGCTCTAAGACTTCAGCTGATGGCTTAAAGTCATCGGGAGTAGAAATAGTTAAGTGGCAGCCAAGTATAGAAAGACAGTAAATTAAAGAGTGACAAACATTATTCCCGTCACCAAGATAAACAATTTTAAGCTTTTTGATATCCGGCTTTAATTCTGAAATCGTAAGAATATCGGCCAAAGCCTGAGAAGGGTGAAGAAGATTACTTAAGGCGTTTACAACCGGTATTGAAGAAAACTGGGTAAACTCCAAGAGAACATCATGAGAAAAAGTACGTAAGACTACTGCATCCAGATAGGAAGCTAAAGTCCTGGCTGCATCGGATACCTTTTCTCGCTGACCAAGCTTTATCTCCTGAGAAGTATAGTAGATTGCCTGGGCCCCTAAACCTAGGGCCCCGATATAAAAGGCAGTCTTGGTGCGAAGTGATGGCTTTTCAAACAAAAGACCAATATATTTTCCTTCCAGACTTTGAGAATATTTAAGCGGCTCAGCTTTAATGGCTTTGGCTAAAGATAAAATATCTTGAAGCTGTTGACTTGAAAAAAATTGTAAAGATATAAAATTATTCATAATCTAAGAATTACTTAAAACTCCCTCTAAAATATCCAATCCCTTATCTATTTCTTTTCGACTCACGTTTAAAGCCGGCATAAAGCGTAAGATATTACCGTGGGTAGCATTAATAATCAATTTCTTAGAAAGACACTTTAGAAATATTGGTTGAGCTGGACAATTAAGCTCAATACCAAGCATAAGACCCTTACCCTTTATTTGCTCAATTAAAGAAAACTTATTCTTTAAAACTTTCAAGCGTTTAACTGCATAATCACCTATCCTATTGACATTATTAAGGAGTTTTTCTTTTTTAATTACTTTAAATGCCGCTAAAGATGCTGAGGTAACCAAGGGAGAGCCACCGAAAGTAGAAGCGTGCAGACCCGGCTGCATTAAGCCGGCTATCTTATTGCTTACGACTATTGCTGAAATAGGTACACCGGCTCCTAAACCTTTGGATAAAAGCATAATATCCGGTTTAACTCCATAGTGTTGAAAGCAAAATAACTTACCGGTTCGCCCCATTCCTGTTTGAACTTCATCAAAAATTAAGAGTATCTTTTTTTTCTGACAAATTTTTTTAATTTCCTTAATATAAGCGCGGCTGGCTACGTTAACTCCGCCCTCTCCCTGAATTAACTCTAAGATTACAGCTGCTGTCTTCTTTGATAGACTCTTCTTAAAAGCCGCTAGATTGCCAAAAGCAACTTCTTTAAACCCTTTAAGGATTGGTTTAAATTTTGCTTTATATTTTTTCTGACCGGTAGCTGACATTGCTGCAAAGGTCCGGCCATGAAAGGAATCGGTCATAGTAATAACTTCATATTTTTCTTTAGAGTAGAGACGGCTTATTTTTATCGCCCCCTCTACTGCCTCAGCTCCGGAATTACCAAAAAATACCCGTGAAGGAAAACTTGCGAGAACAATTTCTTTAGCTAAAGCTGCCTGTTCTTTAAAATATAAATTATTAGGAATATGGATAAGTTTTTTAGCCTGGGCGGCTATAACCTTAGCTATCGCCGGATGTGCATGCCCGAGGATAGAAACTCCCCAGCCAGGAAACAAATCCAAATATTTATTACCCTTACCATCCCAAAGCCAACTGCCACTGCCTTTGACAAAGACCGGGCCAACCCTGGCGTAAGTATTTAAAGAGTATTTTTTAAAATCTTTTTTAAGGCTCATAATTTATTTTACAATTTCAGTACTTATACCCTTATCAGTAAAAATTTCTAAAAGCAGAGCATGAGGTATTTTAGCATCAACTATGTGAGCTTTTCCGACACCGGCATGGATTGCTCCGGCTGCGGCCCGCACCTTAGGCACCATGCCCTCATCAATAGTGTTCTTCTCAATTAAACCTTCAATCTCTTCAACCGTTATAGTTGAAATCAAAGAGTTCTCATCCTTGGGATCACCCATGACTCCTAAAACATTGGTCAGAAGAACTAATTTTTCAGCTTTTAGCTCTGAAGCCAGGAAGAAAGCGGCTTCATCAGCATTAATATTAAAAGATTCATTATTTTCGGCTTTGCCCATTGGACAAATTACCGGAATAGATGCGGCTAAAGCTTTATCGAGAGCCTTTCGATTAAAATCTACTGCATGGCCGACAAAACCTAAGTCTATTTCAGAATCTTTCTTAGTAACTGTAAGAAGCTCATCAGCATTTTTAAAGCTGGAAGCCTTAACTCCGTGTGACTCTATTTCTTCAACGATCATATCGTTAAGCTTGTTAAGCTCTTCTTCGACTATATTTAAAGTATCTTTATCGGTAATTCTCATTCCATCAACGAAGCCGGTTTCAATTTTTTCATCTCTTAGGCGCTCAGTTATATTAGGACCACCGCCATGAACAATAATAGGCCTAATGCCGGCATAACGCAAAAAAGCAATATCTTCAAGTACTGATTTTCTTACCCGTTCTTCACCAAGTATTGAGCCACCGTACTTAATAACGAAAATTTTCTTGTTAAACTTCTTAATATAAGGAAGAGCTTCAATTAAAACATCAGCTTTCCTAATTGCTTCTTGTACCATTTTTACTCCTTAATAGTTTTAGTTATACTCAGCGTTGATCTTAATGTACTTAGGAGTCAAATCAGATGTATAAATTGTTGCTCCTGATTTACCCCTCTTTAGATCTACTGCTATTTTTATATTTTTTTTCTTTAAATTGCCGGCTTTTATCGAGATATCTTCGCTTACTTTAATCCCGGCCTGGCCTAAGCTTGCGATAATTCTTCCCCAATTTGCATTGGCACCGTATATGGCGCACTTAAAAAGACTTGAATTAGCTAAACTAAAACCTGCTTTTTTTGCCTCCAATTTAGTCTTAGCCCCTTTAATCTCAATTTCTAAGAACTTACTTGCTCCCTCAGCATCTTTAACTATTAGTTTAGCCAGCTTTAAACATACATCTTTTAATTTCAAAGAAAAACAATCTATATCCTTCTTAGTCTTTAAGCTGACCTTGCGGCTGGAAAGAAAAAATACTGTATCATTAGTGCTGGTGCAGCCATCAACACTTATAGAGTTAAAGCTCTCATCTAGAGCTGCTTTAGCTATTTTTTTAAATAAGCTTTTCGGCAAATCTACGTCAGTTAAGATAAAACCAAGCATAGTTGCCATATTAGGATAAATCATGCCAGCACCCTTGGCAAAACCAGAAATTGTAGCAGTCTTTACCTTAAGCTTAATCTTAACTGCGGCCTGTTTAGTAAAAGTATCGGTAGTTAAAAGACTTTGGGAAAAATCGTCACCTTCATTTATTAAGCTCTTTACTAGGTTAGGAATATTCTTAATAATATTATTTTTTTTAAGTTTTTTACCGATAATACCGGTTGAAGCAATAAGAACATCTGAGCTCTTAATATTTAAATACTTAGCTAAGGCGGAGACTATCTCCTTAGTATCCTTAAGGCCCTGCTTATGTGAATAACAATTGGCATTACCGCTATTAACAATCACAGCTCTAATCTGGTTGTTTATATGTTTACGGCTAAGAGTAACTGAATAGGATGGGTTAACATTAGGAGTAAAAAAACCAATTGCCTTGGCAAAGTCATAAATATAAATCAGGCCTAAATCAAGGTTTTTCCTCTTCAAACCGCAATGCAGTCCGGACAAAAGAAAGCCATCGGGAATAATCATAGCAAGCCCAGTCCTTCATCCCAGTTAAAGATTATATTCATATTCTGCACAGCCTGGCCGGAGGCGCCTTTAATTAAATTATCAATAGCCCCAACTATAGTTATCTCTTTGTCTTGGATTTCGAAACCAATATCACAGAAATTTGTTCCGACTACATCTTTTAATTGCGGTAACTTCTGGTTAAAGAGACGTACAAACTTTTCAGATTTATAGTACTTCTTGTAGATATTGGAAATAGTGCTAGCTTTAACAGCCTTATTTAATTTAGCATATACTGTGATTAAAATACCTCGCTCTGCCGGAATTACATGAGGAGTAAAACGGATCTTAATTTTCTTTTTAGCCAGATCAGAAAGAACCTGATTTATTTCCGGTGAGTGCTGATGGCCAAAAGGTTTATAGCTGAAGAGATTGCCGTCTAAGTGAGCAAAATGATAATCAAGGGATGCTTTCCTGCCAGCTCCGGTTATTCCTGATTTTGCATCAATAACAATATCTTTTATCAATCCCTCTTTTAACAACGGAGCTGTACTTAAAATTGAGGCTGTAGGGTAACAACCGGGATTAGCTATTAATTTTGCCTTTTTAATACTTTTTCGATAAAATTCAGGCAAACCATAGACAGCTTTTTTTAAATTACCAAGGTCAGAGTGTTTATTTTTATAAAATTTCTCATATAGGCTTACATCTTTAAGGCGATAGTCAGCTGAAAGATCGATTACTATCTTTTTCTTCTTAAGGAATTTCGGAGCTATATCTAAAGATATGCGGTGAGGAAGAGCCAGAAAAATAACATCTGCCTTTTGTGAGGCCTCATTAATATCTAAATTCTTACAGACCAACTCCAGCCTGCCTTTAAATCGAGGGAAAAGTGTACTAAAAGCAGTGTCTTTATCTAGCATGGAGCTGAGATAAGAGACCTCTACCTGAGGATGACAAAGCAATAGCTCAACCAGCTTCTCACCTGTAAAGCCGGCTGCCCCGATTACTCCTACTTTTACCTTCTTGTAATTAGCCATATTTCACCATATTAGGTAAGAGTTATGATAAACCAAAATATAATAAGAGTCAATATAATTCCCTATTATTAGTATAATCAAGTATTTTTTAGGGGTAAATCGGGATTTTAGGAAGGATTGGGGGTTAATTCCAATACATCCCCTGCTTTTAATGAATTTTCTGCAGCTTTCTTAGACGCCATTTCGATTGTAGTCCTGGCCCCAGGCGTAAAGACCATTTTCCAAGGCTTAAGTGAGTGGCAAATACGGATAATTTTACTTTCTTTATCTAAAAAAAGTATATCCAGAGGAAAGCGCATAAAAAACATATGAATTGACGGAGCATTATAAAATACCAAAGCCTGGTCTTGTCTAATGCTTTTCCTAAACATCAACCCTAAAAGCCTTAAGAAAAACGTATCAGCAAGACGAGCTGATTTAATTATTGGCTGCTGACTATCTTTTTTCTTAATAGTGTAGGTCATTTCTTAAATAAAGAGTGGAGTTCTTCCGGAATTGGTTTGGGACGAAAGGATGAATCCACGCAGACCATCTGGGTCTGGGCAAAAATTAAAACTTGATCATCTCTTTTAATTGTTTGAGAAAATATAAGCGATACACTCTTAAGTTTGCTTATATCACTCTCAATAATCAGCGAATCAGCATAGCGGGCCGGAGATTTGTATTCAATATCTACATGCTTTACCACAAACCAAGTATTATTATCAGTTAAGGCTTTAAGGTTAATACCTAAGTCATTTAAGAATTCAGTCCGGGCCTCTTCAAAGTACTTAAGGTAATTAGCATAGTAAACAACACCCCCGGCATCTGTATCGTGATAGTAGATCTTCTTTTTCATCACTGCCATAGGATGATATTATATCATTTCCCTTTAAAAAGTCGAAAAAATAAGAAATAACATTTTTCTACCCGCAGAGGCAGATTTTAACCTATAAAACTTAATCGGCTTTCCTGGCCTGATCTAAAAAAAGCGCCATATCAGAGGCTAATTTTACTTCTAAGTGCAGGCGATCATTACTATAGGGATGAAGAAAGCTTAAGAAATAAGCATGGAGAGCAAGCCGCTTAAATTTTAAAGGAAAATCACGTCTAAAAGCGTATTTACTCTCTCCGAGAATAGGATGGCCAATATCAGCCAGCTGGATGCGCAACTGATTAGTCCTTCCGGTTAAGGGCTCTAATTCTAAAAAGCTAAATTGATTGAACCTAGCTTTAGCCCGGTAAAAAGTCTTGGCTTTTTTTGCTTTTTCCGAGAACCTTTGCCCCTCCCTATCAAGGATAAAACCCTCCAACAAACCCTTTTGCTTAGCTATCTCACCCTTAACAAAGGCAAAATACTTCTTTTTAACCTTGGCTTGTTTAAATTGCTCCATAACTTTTCTCTGGATATCGCTAGACTTAGCATAAATAATAAGACCGGAAGTTTCCCGATCAAGACGATGACAAGGTAAAGCTTTTATATTTAGGTCTCGGCTTAAGAGTGAAGTTAAGGTTATTTTCTCTCTTTTAGGCGAAGGCTGAACTAAGAGTTTGGCAATCTTATTAACAACTACCAGGTAATCATCTTCAAAGACGACATTAAAAGGTTTTTTCATTCAAACAAATCCTTTATCTCGTCTTTAAGTTGACGCTTAAGAATCTTACCGGTAGTATTCTTAGGCAGGTTATCTTTAAAAAATACTTTAAGCGGCACCTTATAGCTGGCAAGATTGTTGCGTAAATAAACAATTACCTCTCGCTGAGAGATTTCTTTATCACTTACCAGAAAAACAACCGGCACTTCACCTCTATGTTTGTGGTTAACTCCTACCACAGCTGCTTCTTTTACATGAGGATATTTATAAAGGATATCTTCTATTTCCCGGGGATAGACATTAAAACCGCGGACATTTATCATCTCCTTACTACGGCCAATTATATAAAAGTGGCCGTCTTTATCCTTCTTAGCTAAGTCTCCAGTATATAGCCAGCCGTTTTTTAAGACTTTTGCGGTTTCAGCTTCTAAATTAAAATATCCCTGCATTACATTAGGGCCTCTAACTAATAACTCTCCCACCTGACCCAGAGGTACTTCCTTGTCATTTTTATCAACAATTTTTATGAGAACTTTATCAACTGGCAAGCCGATTGAATCAGGTTTTCTCCTACCTTTTAAAGGGTTCATGGAAACAACCGGAGAAGCTTCAGTTAGGCCATAGCCTTGCAGGAGCGGCCGTTTAAATTTTTTCTCGAATTTCTGCCAAACAGAACCAGGAAGAGCTGCAGCTCCGGAAATTGATAAGCGGAGCGGATTTAGAATAAGATTAAATATCCACTGCCATTTTTTTAATTTCATTTCGTTTAAAATATTGTAAAGCGAAGGTACACCGATGAAGACAGTTACCCGGTGTTTAAATATAGCCCGGATGATCCTCTTAAACGGCCGGACTGATCGCATAAGCACAATTTTTGCTCCTTTATAAAGAGGTAAACACATGCAAACGGTTGAAGCAAAAGAATGAAAGAGCGGCAAGATACAGATAAGTGAATCCCGCTTATTAAAGTAAATTGCCAAAGCTGAAGCTCTAACATTAGAATAAATATTACTGTGAGTAAGGCAAACCCCTTTAGGTTTACCGGTTGTACCGGAAGTATAAACTATCTGGGCTATATCGCTTTCTTTTATTTCAGTTTTTTGCTTAAATTCTTGGCTTTCATGGATAAGTTTAGTAAAATTCAAAACTATTCTATCATCCTTGGGAAAGGGTGAAACTATTACATTTTCTAAACTTTCAATCCGGGAAAGAATATTTTTTGCATCTTCAGTCTTATCGATAGAACAGATAAGTGTCTTTGCTTGGGAATCCTCAATAACATACCTTGCCTCCTCTCTCTTTAACATGTTATTTACCGGCACTACTGTTGCTCCCAGGCGCAAAATCGCAAAGTAAGAATAGATAAATTCCCGGCAATTAGGCAACCAGAGAGCAACTTTGTCTGAAGGCTTTATACCTAGATTTAACAATCCTCCGGAAATCTTCCGACTGATAAAACCTAACTGAGCATAAGTAATCTTTCTTGAACCAAAAATTAAAGCTACCCTCTTAGGAAATCGACTAACGCTATCATCAAGTAAGTTGGCTAAATTATTATTTTGATTTCCCATAGCTAATTTTATACTATACTGCTCTTAAAAATAACCCTAGAGAACCTCCTAAAGAATTTGAAAAAATATCTCCTGCTTCGAAGGCTCTATAAGGCAAAAAATGCTGAATTATCTCAATTGCAAATCCTAATAAAAAGGCATAAGAAAAGCTAATCAGCCGGGGCCGGGCTTTTCTCTTTTTACAGAGAGTATTTACAGTTAAAAAAGAAAGTAGCATATAAGCAAAGGTATGAATAATCTTATCTAAAAAAGGGATAATAACGACCTCAGGGGCCCTGATCGGCATAAAAGAAAGAACAATGATAAAAAAAGAGTAAGTAAAAAGTATGGTCCAGGAAAAAATAGCTTGCATCTAAATGGTTATTAATAGCAGCAGTTTTAAGATTGCCACCACTTATGCACTAGTTCCTCACGATAGTACTTTGAAATATAGTTATAAATATCCTCTTTATAGCTATCAGCGATATTGGTAAAGTGAATACCGGCTTCTTTTCTATTATCGAAAATATCCACCCAAACAGTTTCTCCGGATATTTCAAAAGTTTGGCTGGGAAGGAGTAAATAAAAATTAAGTTGGGAGTTGGAATCTAACTCAACAGATTTGTCTAAAACTACCCTTAAACCGCTCATGCTAACATCTTTAACCACACCCTGAGCTCCGTTAGGTGCGTGATTTTTAAACTTGAACAAAAAAGACGCCCGAAAACGTACGTATTTTCTCCTTTCTACCATAAAACTCTTTTTTATCTTAAAACTATTCTCTCAAGCCTAAGACTTGATCTAGCTTTTCTTTTAAAAATTCAATCTGTACTGGCTTTACAATGTAGTCTTCGTTATAAGAGCTGGCAGCATAAACCTTAGACTCATCATCTCCCTTAGCTGAAAGCATAACTACGGGAATGGATAGTGTTTTAATTGATTTTTTTAATTTAGCTAAAACTTCAAGGCCATCCATCTGAGGCATCATGATGTCTAAAAGAACAACATCAGGCTTAAGGTGTTCGGCCGCTTTGATGCCATCCCTGCCATTATTGGCAATTATTACCTTGTACTCTCCCGATAATTCAAGGTTTGCTTTTACAAAAAATGTTAAATCTTCTTCATCATCAATTATCAGTACGGTACGCATAAGCCACCTCCTTTTGAATAAACATTTTGACAAAAACTAATCAGTTCACCTTATTAAAGGTAAAATAATCCTTACCACTGTTCCTTTACCCGACTCACTATCTACAGACAAAACTCCTTTGTGATTTTCAATAATCATCTTTGAAATTGATAAACCAAGGCCTGTTCCCTATTTAAAGCATCATCGTGGTGCCAACCAGATTGAATATCTTTACGAATAATGCTTTTTACAAAGTTGGCATCGACAACAACCTTGTTTTTTAAAATAAGCTCTTTGAGCAACCTATGGCAAAGCATAGTTATGCGTCGGGGATAACCCTTACTGGCCTGATAAACTTCGCTGATGGCTTCATCCAAAAATAAGTGCATGCTTGATTTATAACCTGCTTTTTTGATTCGAAACTCAATCATCTCCTTAGTCTCTTCCTTACTTAAAGGATTGAGTGTGTATTTAAAGCTTATCCGATCAAAAAAATTAGCAATATCAATAATCTTTGAGTGTAGTTCCAGCTGTCCTAGGAGAACTATTTGAATTAACTTAAATTCATTAGTCTCATAATTAAACAGAACCCTTAACATCTCTAAAGATGTTTCGTTTAATTTCTGGGCCTCATCTATTATCAAAACAACAATCTTGCCTTCAATTACCCCTTTTTGGAATAAATATTTTTCTAAAGTATCTCTTAAGGCTACAGCTGACGATAGGCCTTGAGTTGGTATATCAAGACTCCTGGCTAAATAATCAAGGAAGGAATGCTCATCTGAAAAAGATGGATCTAAAACCATGTGAAAGATAAAATCTTCTCTGTCTTTAAGCTCTTGAATGAGTTTACGGGAAAGGGTAGTCTTGCCTGTACCGACATCACCTAAAATCACGCTTAAGCCCCGGCGCAAACGCAACTCAATTAAGGTGTTCATTAAAACTGTATCGTGATCCTTGGCTAAATATAAAAAATCAGGGTCCGGACTAGTTGAAAATGGTTCCTTTTCAAATCCTAAAATTTTAAAATAACTCATCTTCCACTCTCTTTTTTAAAAAGCCCTTAAATTCCAATTAATTTCTTACGTATTAGACGAAGAGAGTACCCCTCTTCAATAAAAAGCCTTATTTTCTGCATCCGTTCTTTAACTAGAATCTTATCGTAAAATCTGACATTTCCTCTTTTTGCTTTGACTGTAAGAAGGCCAAAATCTGTATAGTGGTTAACAGTTTGATAGGTAACGTCATACTGGGTCATGATATCTCTGGCAGAAATCATTTTATTGTTATGGTTATTGCTTTGACTTGCCATTGCTTGCTCTCTTTTCTTAAAAAAATACTCTAATCTTCAATTACCGTATTTACTGTAGTTACGGTAAGTACCATAAAACCATGGTATCATAAAAGAAATAGCAGGTCAATTAATTAGGTATTAAATTTTAATTAAAATGATAGTATATTATATATATTCTATATATTCATAGTATCTTTACAAGGAAGAAAATAAAATTATAAAATCTTTCACCTTAAAAAGGTATATTAAGGCCCTAGGTAACGTCTTATTCCCCAATCTTTGTTTGATTTGTGATAGAAAAGCTAAAAGCAAACCTCTCTGCCCAGATTGTTTTAAAAAAATATACTTTCTCTATCCTCCCCTATGTAAGTTTTGTTCAAAGCCACTTAAGTTAAACAGGCAGAAAATTTGTCGAAAATGTTCAAGCATATCTTTCCCCTACGATTTAGTCATAAGCACTACAGCCTACAAACAACCACTCATAGATTTAATAGGGTTTTTTAAGTATAAAAAATACGATTTTCTAGCTGGCTTCTTTACCAAGATAATGGTTAGCCATCTTAGTAAAATAAAGTTTAATTTTCTAAATTATGATTTGATAGTTTCTGTACCCATGCACGCCTATAAGCTAAAATCAAGGGGTTATAACCAATCCCAGCTGCTGGCCCAATTGTTGTCAAAACAGTTTAAAATACCTCTTGGCAATGATATAATACGACTTATAATAAATAAGCCCTCTCAAACCAGGCTATCTTTTTCTCAGAGAAAAGAAAATGTAAAAGGTGCTTTCCTGGCAACAAAATCATTAAAGGGGCAAAGAGTACTCCTAATAGACGATATTTTTACAACCGGATCAACCGCATATTTCGCCAGCATGGCCCTAAAGGAAAAACAAGCAGGAAGTGTTTCTGTATTAACTCTGGCAAAAACAATTACCAGAACATAAAGAAATATGAAAATACTTAGAAATTATATTCTTAAAGATTTTGTCTCAGTCTCCCTCTTCTCCTTTCTTCTCACAGCAATGGTCATGCTAATGGGAAACATGGTTCCGATTACTGATATGATAATCAGAAAAGGCGTCAACTTCTTTGATGCCATGAAAATATTTCTCTTTCATGCTCCGGTCTTATTAAAATACATAATTCCTATATCTTTTTTATTTGGCGTACTCCTGGTTATGGGCCGTTTAATTGCTGATAACGAATTGACTGCAATTAGAGTTGCCGGCATAAGCCTGATGAAAATTTTAAATATCTTTCTGATCGTCGGATTCATATTCTCATTACTCTTATTTATCTTAAATGACAAGGTAATTCCCGATTTCCATTACCGGTATCAAAAAGGAAAGAAGACTTTTATCTTTAAAAACATATCCTCTTTAATAGAACCAGGGGTATTTTTAGAAAATTTTGAAAAATACGTCCTCTATGTCTCAGATAAATATGATGAAAATAAACTTAAAAACGTCTTCATCTATGAACTTAGCGAGACTTCTGATACCAACAAGGTGATTTTTGCCAAACGCGGTGAATTTATACGTGATGGCGATATTCTAAAGATAAAATTAGAAGATGGTTTCCGGGATGAGGCTTCAACATCAAAGGGTAAAGAGCTCTACCGGCTTAATTTCAAAGTATTCTTTATGGATATCCCTATTCATAAAAAAGAAAAAGGAAAGATTCGTAAAAAACCTACTGATATGAGCATCAAGGAGTTAAAAGAAAAAATAATATACTTAAAAAACTTAGGCCTAGATTCACCTTACGAACCCTTGGAATTACGCCGGGAACTACATGAAAGAATAAGCCTTCCCTTTTCAATTATAGTATTTATTATCTTAGGCTTTGGCGTATCTCTTTTGGTTAAACACCGGGAAAGATCAGTAAATCTACTCCTTGCCATATTAGGCTTTGGCCTGTATTATTTACTCTGGTTTCTAGGGACCGTACTCATAGAACATGAGTACATAGCAACCTGGCTGGGAATGTGGATGCCTAATTTCATTATTGCCGCTATTGGCTTTTATCTATTTTTTAGACATGCGAATACTGGATAAATACATAACAAAAAATATTGCTAGCGCCTACTTTTTTATTCTCTTATTATTTGTAGGACTTTATTTGATAATTGACCTCTTCTCAAATCTTTCTCATATAATTAAGGCTAAAACTCCCTTGGATATTATCGGTGAGTTTTATCTCCAATCCCTGCCTTTAATAATCTTGCGAGTAAGCCCTTTTGCAATACTAATAGGCACCCTTTACACTTTTGGCGAATTAAATAAAAATAACGAAATAGTCAGTCTTCGCGCTTCAGGACTCAGTGTTATGAAGATTGCTAAACCGGTAATAGTATTTGCCCTGGCTATATCCTGCAGCCTATTGTTTCTCCAGGAGAAAGTACTTATTCATTCACAAAAAAGAGTTGAAGATATCAAAACTCAATTCATTAAGAAAAAATCTAACTTTGGCGAGGAAAAAAAATTAGCCTTTGTCTCAGGTGATATGATTTACTTTGCCCGGGCATACTCACCGGCAGAAAAAACTTTAAAGAATGTACTTATTTTTCAGGAGGATTCCAATCGCAATATTGTAAAAAAGATGGTTTGTAGCAAAATAGTTTACGAATACGGATTTTGGATAGGAAAAGACATAATTGAATATGGCTTTGACGAGGAAGGAAAAATAAGTTCTCAGGCAGAGATATTTGCTAGTAAAAAAATGCCTCTTAAAGATAAACCTAATGAGTTAATCTTGAAAAAAAGCTACCTGGCAAAGTTCTCTTCACTTCACAGCTTACGAAAAAGAATCAATAGCTTAAAAAGAGTTAGCGGAAGCAAGCAATTGGCAGATTTAATCGTTGATTACTACAATAAAATTGTAGAACCTTTTACTTGTTTTTTTCTGGTTATCGGCATTCTTCCTCTGGCCCTTCAAGTTAAAAAGAGAAAAGCTGCTCTTTCTTCTTTAGGTATCGGCTTTGTATTTAGTCTGATCTACTTTGCTCTTCTTTCTTTTAGTGTTGCCCTGGGAAAATCAGGCATTCTCATACCTTTCCTTAGTGCTTGGATGGCGCCAATATTTTTTATAACTGTTGGGGCTACCGGCCTAAAACTACTAAAGTAATAATTAAAAAGGGTGGAAGCTTTATTAAAAAACTTCCACCCCAGACATGAGTCTAATTTATAAAAGAATCAAATATGCTTACCAAAGATGATCGGATACGTTATCATCCCAATCTTTTAATTTCTCAAAAAAGCTTTTTCCTTTAGTCTTATATGGTGGCAACAAAAAGAAGGTTGTATCAATTGTACCTTCAACCACATCTCTAAGACCTAAAACAGTACCCTCGGCCACACCTAGAAAAAGTCCACTGATCGGATCATGTTTCTTGGAATAGTAGTAAATTGACTGTGGTATCTCAGTCCAGCTAAAAGCAACTTCTGTTATACCATAGGCGAGTTTACTTGCCGGGTCTGCTTGTCTCACTTGGTGCTCATCAGCCATAGTCAGCAAAGGAAAGCTTAAAAGCATAATTAGTAGACCAAAAATTATACGCTTCATTTTGTCACCTCCGTTTTTACTCATTTTGACCTCTCTTTGAGAAAACCACCGGTAAACTAAATTTATATAAGCCACAAACTTATCTTAACTTAAATAAGCCCCTGGAAATAAAAAAACCTATAGCATAAGACCATAGGTAGTAAGAAGAAATGATTCGATAACTGACTGCCTTAGTCTTTTCGACCTTAGGTTCTTAAGTTTTGCCTCATATAAAATATGAGGGCACACTAAAAATCTGGTGTGCCGTAACGCCTTTTCAGGCGTTTTGCCTTTTCGCCCAATATATATAACTCAAAGAACAATTACAAGTCATGTATAACATAAAATGCTACTCCTTTCAAGAAACTCAAGCTTTTTCCTATATATAGTATAGGATTATCCCCTATGAACCTATATATGGGGTAATTTTTAGAACTAATTGCCGCCAACAATATTTTTCCTTGACAATAAATATTTTATCATTATACTAGCTCTCACTATGAGTAGAAGATGTGACTTTTGTGGTAAAAAATCTATAACCGGCAATTCTATTGCCAGAAGAGGTTTGCCTAAGAAAAAAGGCGGAGTAGGCCTTAAAACTACAGGTGTAACCAAGAGAAGATTCCTGCCCAACCTTCAAGTAAAAAGAATACTTGTCAACGGCAAGGTAAAGAAATCACTGGTCTGCGCAAAGTGCATCAAAAGCGGAAAATTACCCATTCCGGTAAAAAAGACTGCTTCTTTATCTAACTAGAACCCAAAACCAACCTGATTAAAAGTTCAATTCAAAGAATCTGCGAGTCTACAATCCTTAATCTCTAATCTTGGTATATTGTGGTAAGTATTAGTGGCCAGAGAAAAAACTATATCTAGCTGGCTCCCATATTCAAGGATCTCAACAAGATCCTTACTGGAAACCAAACCTTCAAAGGTTTTTTTGCCATTAGTCAGCCAGAGAGAATAGCCGTATCTTATCTTTTTAATCGGGCTTTTCTTACTAAGACCGTAGGAGACAAAGAGCGGTTTAGAGTTGCCTTCCCCGTAAGGTTTAAGCATTTCAATCCCTTCAGCCAAATTTATATCAATATCATCAAAGTTTATTTCAGTATCAATATCAAGAATAGGAATAAAATCTTTAGGCTTAACATCCTCTTCAATAATTGAATTAATCTTCTCTTTAAATACTTCTAAACCTTGGCGGTTAATATGTACCCCGGCTGCTTTTTTATGTCCACCGTAAGAAATAAGTGAATCAGCACACTTATCCAATATCTCAATTAAATGCAAACCACCAACTGAACGTCCGGAACCAACGCCTTTTTCCTTATCAAAAGAAATAACAAAAGAAGGCCGGCTATACTTAACAGCTAAACGAGAAGCTACAATACCTAAAACACCGGGATGCCAACCATCACCACTTACAACTATTGAATTACTACTACCCAGGCTATCTTGAATTTTTTGCTCAGCTTCTTTTAAAATTTGAGATTCAATATTTCTTCTTAAGATATTATATTCACCGAGTTGATTAGCTAAGCTCTCGACTTGCTTAGGATCTTGGCTTAAAAAAAGATCTAACGACTGTTGGCCGTGGGCAACTCGGCCAGAAGCATTAATTCGCGGACCAATAATATAACCGATATGAAATATATCGATATTAGCCTGTTTTATTTTCGCTACCTTACATAGAGCTTTTATGGCCATTCTAGAGCTCTTTTTGATCAAAGAAAGGCCCTCCTTTAATAACAACCTATTCTCTCCAATCAGAGGCGATATATCGCAAACTAGTGATAATACAACCAGGTCCAAAGCTTGATAAGCCTCACTGCCTGATAAGGCTTGGAGCACTTTAAAAGATAGGGCTCCTGAACTTAAATATTTGAAAGGATATTTTGACTCCTCTCTTTGGGGATTAATAAAAGCATAGGCAGGTAAAGTTTGGTCTCCTAAGGTGTGATGATCAACAACGATAGTATCTATATTTAAAGAGTTAGCCAGTGACACCTCTACATAGGCATTACTGCCACAATCAAAAGTTATAAGCAAGCTTACGCCTTCCTCTTTAGCTGCTAAAATAGCTTCTGAATTTAACCCGTAACCTTCTTTTATGCGATGAGGAATATAAAAACTAAAAACATCGGGAAACTTTTGGGCAAAATGATTAAATATTGCTAAGGAAGTAACTCCGTCAACATCATAATCACCAAAGATAAGTACTTTTTCCTTATTACTAACTGCCTTTTCTATTCGCTTAACTGCTCTTTCCATGTCGGGGAGTAAAAAAGGAGAGTGTAAATTCTTAATATCTGGATTCAAAAATGAGTTAAAATCATCTGGTTTTATACTGCGGTTAATTAAAACTTGCACCAGGTAGGCCGGCATATTTTTCTTAGCAGCAATTTCTTTAACCTTAAGACTTAATTGTTTAACTTTCCAGAGTCGTCTTTTCATATAAGTTTTATTATAATAAACATTACATCTTCTCAACCGGCTTAATCCCCAACAAATTTAAACCACTGTGAAAAACAATTAAAACTGCCTTTAGGAGATTGCTGCGAGCCAGGGTGAGATTATTATCCTTATCTATAACCTTTACCTTTTCATAAAATTTATGAAAAGCAGAAGCTAAATTTTTTAAGAATTCAATAATAAAAACCGGCTCTAGAGAATAGTATGCTTTTTCAAGACAATAAGAGAACTGTAATAAGGTTCTTAGGAGATCAAACTCCTCCTCCTTACTCAAATACTGGGTATAATTTTGGTCAAAAGAGGCAATTTCTGCCTTCGTAAAAATACTATTTATCCGGGCACAAACATATTGGATATAGTATAAGGGATTGTCAAAAGATGTTTGCTTGGCTAAATCAATATCAAACTCAAGATGGGATGAGTTTTTTCTCATAAGATAATAAAATCGTGTCGCATCTTTACCGACATTATTAATTAACTCTGAAAGCAAAACAAAAGTACCGGCTCGTTTTGACATACGCTCTTTAGTCTTAAGGGTTACTAATTGAATAATGATAACTTTTAAGATTTCCTCTTTAAAACCAAGGGCTGTGAGTGCTGTCTTAACTCTTTTTATATAGCCGTGATGGTCAGGACCCCAGAGATTTATCAACTGGCCAAATTTACGTTTGGCTTTATCCCGATGATAGGCAATATCAGAAGCAAAGTAAGTTAGCTCTCCGTCAGCCTTCTTAATAACCCTGTCTTTATCATCTCCGAATTTAGTTGCCGAAAACCAGAGGGCGCCATCTTTCTCATAAATAAGATCTTTGGCTTTTAAATCCTTAATAGCTGCTTCTACAGTCTTATTGTTAATAATTTCTTTTTGGCTAAACCACTTATCGAACTTCTTTATCCCGAGATTTTTTAAATCTTCTTTTATAAGATCAATCATAGTTCCAATGCCGAATTTTGATATATCAGAAGTTTTTTTCTCTTCTAAATACTTTTTCGCTATATCCTCTATATATTGGCCCTTATAGCCGCCTTCAGACAAAGCTACATCCTCACCTTTAAGCTGACCTAAACGAACTAGCAATGACTCTTTAAAAAGTTCAATCTGCCTTCCGGCATCATTTAAGTAGTATTCTCTTTCGACTGTGTTTCCGCAAAATTCTAAAACCTTAGCAACCGAATCACCAACGACAGCCTGACGTCCATGAGCTATAGAAAGCGGTCCCGTAGGATTTGCGCTCAAGAATTCAATAAGTACTTTTTTCCTAAAATTGTGACGGAAAAAATCTGATTCCTTCTCTAGAACTTCATTTAAAGAATCTTTTAATACGTCGACTGAAATAAATATATTTATAAAGCCTGGTTTTAGGACTTCTATATCTTTAACCGACCCTACCAACACCTCAGCTAATCTTAATTTAATTTTACCGGCAATTTGAAGAGGATCTTCTTTAAGTTTTGAAGCCAACCTTAAGGCCACCATTGAAGATAGGTCACCAAATTCAAGACGTTGGGGCAATTCCCATAAAGGCGGATTAAGCTCAATATCGAAATCTTTATTTAAAATTTCTTTTAAAGCTAAAGAAACCTTATCGTAGAAATTTTTCATTTTTTAAATCTTAGCTATTTTTACAACAGCTTCGGCCTTTGCACTTACAAGCGGGGGAGTTTTTACACTTTTTATAGCTATTTGAGGATCTTTGAGGCCGTGTCCGGTAAGAGTACAAGTTATGATAAATTCTTTTTTATTGTTTTTAAATTTATTAAAAAACCCATCTCTATTAAGCGCCAATAGACCTGCTATTGAAGCTGCTGAAGCAGGCTCAACAAAAACTCCCTCTCTTTCAGTTAATAATTTATAAGCAGCTAATATTTGGCTATCACTAACAGCATTAATTAATCCTTTTGATTCTTTTTTTGCTCCCAGAGCCTGCTTCCAGCTTGCAGGATTACCGATTTTAATGGCTGTAGCAATAGTTTTTGGTTTAGCTATTGGATAACCTTTTACAATCGGAGCTGAGCCTTTAGCCTGAAATCCTAACATCTGCGGCAGACTGCTTATTTTTTTATAGGCGTAATACTCTTTATAACCTTTCCAATAAGCAGTAATATTGCCGGCGTTACCCACCGGTAAACAGTGAAAATCAGGAGCTCGTTTTAAATAGTCACAAATTTCAAAAGCGGCTGTCTTTTGACCTTCAATCCTATAAGGGTTTATAGAATTTACCAGTTTAACCGGATAATTATCCGAAATCTCTCTGACAACTGAAAGAGCATCATCAAAGTTACCCTTGACTGCAATGACTACTGCTTTATGTATTAAGGCCTGGGCAAGTTTGCCTAGGGCTATGGCGCCTTTAGGTATAACTACAATGCATTTTAAATTTCCCTTGGCTGAAAAAGCAGCAGCAGAAGCGGAAGTATTTCCGGTTGAAGCACAGATAACTGCTTTGGCTCCCTCCTCCTTTGCCTTAGATATAGCCATGGTCATGCCCCGGTCCTTAAATGAACCGGTTGGATTAAGGCCTTCGTATTTTAAGAAAACTTTAAAGTTTTTCCCTAGGAATGAGGAAATTTTTTCAGCATAAATAAGAGGTGTATCTCCTTCCTGTAAGCTTATAATCGGAGTACACTTTGTTATAGGCAGATATTTTTTATAGCGATCAATAACACCTTTGTAGGATTTATTGGGGAGTTTAAATTTTCCTGAATTACTCATTTTTAAAGATAATAAATAAATTTAGCTGGGTAGATCCTCAATGCGAATTATCTGTAAAGGGCTTTTAATAACCTTTAACCTGTTTATGTTATTAATGGCTTTTTGCATATTACTTTCTTTTGCCTGGTGTGTCTGCATAACAATAGGGACAAATTTACCTTCTCTTCTCTCTTTTTGATTAACTGAGGCTATGCTAATCTTATAACTGGCAAGAATTTTTGAAATCTTGGCTAAAACTCCCGGAGAATCCATAACCATGCATCGGATATAGTATCTGGTCTTTATATCGGCAATATTTTTTATCTTAGCTTTGCCCTGGCTTCTAATGAACCCTTTATGGCCTGAAGCTATACTGACAATATCAGAGATAACTGAAGAAGATGTTGCTACGCCTCCAGCTCCCTGACCATAAAAAAGCAGATCACCGGCTGGCTTAGTGTCAAAATAAACAGCATTAAAGGCAAGCGCCACCTGACTTAAAGGATGATCAATGGGAATCAGGGTTGGGTGTACTCTTATATCCAATGAACCTTTTTCCTTTTTGGCTATGGATAATAATTTTATTTGGTATCCTAAATCTTTAGCGTAGGCAATATCCAACAAAGAAATCTTAGAAATGCCTTCAGCATAAACTTTATCCAGAGAAGGCCAGATACCATAACATAAGTAACTTAAAATACATAATTTGTGCAAAGAATCTACGCCGTTTATATCTAAATCTGCCTTTTTTTCAGCATAACCTTGAACTTGAGCCTCATTTAAAGAAGAGGCAAAATCAATATTTTCTCTTTGCATTTTATAGAGAATATAATTTGTTGTGCCATTAAGTATTCCGTATATTTTTTTTACGTCACAACAGACCAAGCCTTCACTAGTGCTCTTTATCAAAGGTATGGCTCCGCAGACTGAAGCTTCAAAGCCGACACGTTTTCGGTTTTTCTGGGCTAAAGCAAAGATCTTCTTACCCTTAGTTGCAAGTAAAGCTTTATTAGCTGTTACAACGCTTTTGCCCTTATTCAAAGCTGATAAAATAATAGAATTGGCAGGTTCAATGCCTCCTATCAACTCCACTATGATATCAATTTCCGGATCATTGGTTAGATCATTGTAGTCAGTCGTAAAAGGGACACCGAGCTTCTTAGCAAAGTTTCTTCTTGATTTATTAGCATCACAAACTTTCTTTATCTTTAAAGACAAAGAAGAACGTTCTCTGATCAGGCTTGAATATTTTTTAAGTGATTCGACAACCGAAGTGCCAACATGACCTAAACCAATGATGCCAATTTTTTTAATCATTCTTTAGGTCATCCTTCAAATTATCCTTGATAAACTCACCTAATTTATAGAAAAATTCTTTATCCAAATCCAGAAACTGTATTCTTGTTTCATAGATAATGTCTCTTACTACTTCTTTAGAATCTACAATTATTCCAGTAACTTCGATTTTCTGTGGTATCAAGGGAAAACGTAAAATCATAGATAAACATGTACCTTGAGTAAATTTTTTATTTGTTGTAAGAAGCATACCGCCTTGACTTAAATTTTTTGTTTGAGAAAGATCGTAATCGTGAGCTGTTTCTTGAATCCTGTAACTTACAACAAAATTTACATCAACTCGCGGATGCCCTCTTCTCTCTGAACCACCATATTCATTCATTCTGACCTCCTCGCCACGCTATATGTTTAATACTAAATTTACAACAATTATTAAATCGGGAGAGCGGGATTTGAACCCGCGACCCCTTGAACCCCATTCAAGTGCCCTAATCCAGACTGGGCCACCTCCCGAATAAATAGGGTAGGGCTTTATACCTATAATCTTATGCAAGTTATTGCAATAATTAAGGCTAGACCTACTCAAAATTCTATGGATTTCCAATTATTATAACCGCTTTTAGAATAGGTGTAAAGAATGATTTTGCAGTGTTTATAGGAGTTTTTTAAGTAAATCAGTAAGATTTAATTAAGCAGTGAGGTTGTGTAGGAAGTGAGTGATATGCCTCTTATGGGCCTGAGTTGTTTCAATAAACTCTAGACCAGTAGAATATCTTTCTGAGGCTCTCTTTTTTATGCTCCAGATAACATTAGCTTTTAAGCTTACAAATCTATCAATAAGGTTAATATTGATCTTTACTATGCTATCTTTAGGTATAAAACTATTATTTACGGTTTGTATCCCGGTTAAACTCAAATCCCTGCTGACTGAGCAGAAATAGTTACGGTGAGACAGGCAATCGCACTCAATTGGAAATGATATTTTAACTCTTTTTTGTTTTCTTCTTTGAATCATAATAGCCTTATCTTTTAAAAAGCCATTTTTATAAAGCAATACCTAAGCAATCATAGTAGTTTCATACGATAGCTTACGGTTAAAAGATATTCCTAAGCGCCAGCCAAGCTGGGCTTTTTTACACCAACATACTTTGCCCTTAACTAAAACCAAACCTTTCTTTTTTGTATTGAGAGCTATTTTAACCTGTATATTAACCGGTAAAGGTTTATCAACTATTGCTCCTATACCATCAAGATTAATATCATGGTATTTTGCAAGGTAAGGAGCTTTATCAAACAATAAATACCCAGCAGCTAAAAAACATGCTCTTCTTTTAGAAGATCTACGATGTCCAAATGATTCATTATGCACTGGGCCTCCCTTATTAGTTCAATGCATATCCTGCCATTTTTAAGGCCTATTAAATAAAAAGAGGCTTAATTTACTACTTTTTGCAATAAATTTAAACCCCCGTCTAGAATATATACCATATTTATCCTTCGATTTCAAGGAAACAGAGAGGTTTTTACAAAAAAAGTATCAAAATCACTACTGAAAACGTTTTCTTTTAAAAATATTATTTTTAAACCCAGATAAAAAGAAGAATTAGAAATTAAGAGAAAAATTCATCCTTTACTAAGGAATCAAGTAAAATTATCTTAAAGCTTTATTTTATATCTTGATAATGCGGTTTAATAATAGTTTCTTCTACAACTATGGTCTTCATTCGAATACCCTTAAAATCACCAAAAAGACGTATCTTATCACCAACCTTGAATCGTGATATTGTTCGGGCAGTGTACTTACGTAAATATATAACTACACTAACCGATTCAACGTCATTGACATCTTCAAGGGTAGAAACAGTAAGAACTACTCTCTCCTTAAGATCATGAGTTATGCTTTTTATGTAGCCTTTACCCTCAATACGTTTATCAAGGTATTTTGCTTCTAAAGCCTTTAATTCCACCTTGATAGCATCCTCTCTTATAGCTGTAGTCAATTCCTTAAATATATCGCTGGCATATGAACAATAAGCAAGATACGGTAGGAAGAAAACAAAAAGTACAGTTAGGAGAACCTTTTTAGCTATTTTAATAAAATTACTCTTCATGATATAAAGTTAAAAAACTATCTGAAATGTAGATATAAGACGATATTTTTCCAGGTTACATATTTAAATTATCGAATTTGCTGGAAATATAGTGGAGTATTTTACTGTGGTCGGTAGAACTTATCTTTGCAAATTGCACCCCTACATCATAACGGTGATTAATATCACTTATTTCAGATAGCCAGATTACTTTAGCCTCAGCTTTAATGGGTTCTTTAAAACCCGGTAAATCAATATCAAGATCCAGGGCCATTTCCGGTTCCAGTCTCTGCAAAGCAGGAAAACACAGGCCGCCGCTTGAAATATTCTTAGTCTCAGATGAACTAATAAAGAGACTTTTAGCGGGTGAATGTCTAACAGTTAAAGATTCCTCTATCCTGATTTTTTCCCGGCGTTCTTCTTGCATTTTAAAAATAATTTACCTTTTAATTAATTTTATCGCTTAAACATTCCTTTGACAAGAAAAATAATGGAATTATTGAATAGAATTCGCTATTTAAAGGGTGTTATTAGAGGCGAGAATAAACTATTAAGAGATTTTTTCTTTCTTTAAGGTTCGGGTCATCAAATCAGATACAGCTTTTTGAGGAGATTTACCCTTATAAAGGACTGAGTAAACTTCCCGTGTAATTGGCATTTCAACACCCAGCTCTTTGCTTAAATGGAAAGTAGATTTAACAGTCTCAACACCTTCGGCCACCATAGACATGTTACTTAAAATAGATTTTATTTTCTTACCCTTTCCAATTTGTTCACCGACAATTCTATTCCTGGAAAAAGGAGAAAAGCAAGTTGTTACTAAATCACCTAAACCGCTAATCCCCCAAAAAGTCGAAGCTTTTGCCCCTAGAGGCTTACCCAATCTGGTTATTTCTGCCAAACCCCTTGTCACCAAAGCAGCTTTAGTATTAGTACCAAAGCCCAAACCATCGGCAATACCGCAAGATATTGCTATAATATTTTTTAAGGCTGCTCCCAATTCGACACCAACCATATCATCATGTAAATATACTCTGAAAGTTTTACTGGTGAATAATAATTGAAGCTTTTTAGCAATCCTCTTGTTTTTACAAACAAGAACAGAAGTAGACGGTATACCGGCTAAGACTTCTTTGGCTATATTTGGTCCGGATAAAACAGCAACATTTGTTATTTCTAACTCCTCTTCCATAATTTGTGATGGTCTTTTTAAAGAAGTAACTTCAATGCCTTTGCTAAGACTTAAAAAAACCTTATTCTTCAAGGAGGGAGCTTGGCTTCCTATTTTTCTTACAACCTTTCGAATAAATTTAACCGGAATTGCGATTACTATTATTTGGTTTTTTAAGGTTTCCTTTAAAGATGGGTTTACTTTTAGTTTTGCCGGAAACTTTGTACCTTTAAGGTAGAGTTTATTCTCCCTGTCTTTAGCCATTTTTCGATTATGGGCATCAAATACACTATGGAGCTCTACCTCCAAACCCTTACGGGCAAGAAAAACAGCTTGGGTTGTTCCCCAGTTTCCAGCACCGATTATTGAAATCTTTTCTTTCATTGTAAGGTTTGTTTAATTTTAGAAAGTTTAGTTTTAATTAAAAGCGGGCGAGCGGGATCGAACCGCCATATCCAGCTTGGAAGGCTAGTGTTCTACCATTGAACTACACCCGCGAATATTTAATATCGCTACTTTAAAACATGGTGGTCGGGGAAGGATTTGAACCTTCGAAGCGCAAGCGCAACAGATTTACAGTCTGTCCCCTTTGGCCACTCGGGAACCCGACCAATGTTTTACTATACTTTTAAAGAATTAATAAGCCGGCGAGAGGAATCGAACCCCCAACATCCTCATTACAAGTGAGGTGCTCTGCCAATTGAGCTACGCCGGCAATCTCATAATATCAAAGAAGACTTCTATCCCAATCGTTTATAAGCTTTCGGTAAATACTCTATAATATCAGAAGCCAGAAGGCAATTTTGGGTCTTTTCCTTTACAGCTATATCAGCTGATAAACCGTGAATATAGGCTCCAAGTTTTCCAGCCTCAAAAAGACTTAAGCCCTGGGCAGCTAAGCCGGCAATAATACCGGCTAAAACGTCGCCTGAACCAGCTGTAGCCATACCAGGATTACCTGTTCTGTTTTCAACTAGTTTTTTGCCATCACTTATTATTGTCTTATGGCCTTTAAGAACAAGACTTAGATTATAGCGGAGAGCAAACTTCTTGACAAGCTCTTTTCTCTTTGATTTTATTACTCTTGTGTTTTCACCTAACAAACGAGAAAATTCTCCCAAATGAGGAGTTAAAATAATATCTCTTGCTTTCCTTTTACTTAAAATATCTAAATTCTCTGAAATCACAGTTAAAGCATCAGCATCAATAATCAAAGGCTTGTTGATCCGGCTGATTATTTTTAAAATTAATTTCTTGGTATCTAAAGCAAGGCCGGCCCCTGGACCTAAAACCACAATATCAAATTTATCAATGTTTTCTTCGATTTTCTTAAAAGCTTTTATACTTAGTGATCCCGATTGATCAGCTAAAGGCAAAGTCATTACTTCAGTAAGCTTTATCTCAAAGACTTCGTTTAAAGTAGACGGCACACCGGCCGTTACCAGGCCGGCTCCGGTTTTTAAAGCTGCCAAAGAACACAGACAGACGGCTCCGGTTAGACCTCCTGATCCGCCCAGAACCAAAATGTGTCCGTAACTGCCCTTATAACTATCAGGTTTTCTGCGCAACTGCGCTGGCAACTGCATAATCTTCAACGTGAGTAATTGAGAGAAAAATCTCGTCTCCTATATCTTTTTTAAACTTACAATAAGGTGCACCATTAGGCTTATTAAGAATAATAATATCTTTTAAAGCTAAAGGGTATTCTTTAGATAGCGCCTTGATAACAGCTTCCTTAGCAGCAAATCTAGCTGCAAGCCTCTGGTAGTACATTTTCCCTTTATAAATATTTTCTATCTCTTCGGGGTTAAATACTCTATCTAAAAAGCTATCTCCCCACTTATCAATAGCTTGCTTCATTTTTTCGATCTTAATTATATCAATGCCAACGCCTGCTACCATCTTTACTTTTTATCCTTAATTAAATCTATCATCTCCTCAATAGCTGCAACAATACCAATAAAGATAGACCGGGAGATTATAGAGTGGCCAATATTGAGTTCTTTTATTTCCTTAATTTTTAATATTTTTTTAGTGTTTTCATAATCAAGGCCGTGACCGGCAGCAACAAAAAATCCTTTTTTGGTTGCCAGCAAAGAAGTTTCTTTTAAACGCTTAAATTCAGTTTGAAGTTGCTTTGCTGTTTTTGCTTCGACATATCTAGCTGTATTAAACTCGATGTTATCTGCACCTAAATCACAAGCTGCTTTAACTTGATTTTTGAAAGGATCAATAAAGAGACTGACTTTGCTACCGGCTTTTTTTAATTTCTTTACTGCCTGAGATGTCTTTTTATAGGTTTTTATTAAATCCAAGCCACCTTCAGTTGTAAGCTCTTGTCTTTTCTCGGGGACTAAAGTTGCCTGATCAGGGCATAGATCTAAGGCAAAATCCACGATATCTTTACTTGTTGCCATCTCCAAATTCAAAGGTATATTTATGGCTTCTCTAATAAGGAGAACATCCCTCTCTCTAATATGTCTTCTGTCCTCGCGCAAGTGAATTACTACTGAATCAGAACCTGCTGCCTCAGCCAATAAAGCCGCGACCACCGGATCAGGATAGTCTGTGCCTCTAGCTTGACGAAGAGTAGCAACATGGTCAACATTTATACCTAATTTAATTTTCATATTTAATGATTATGAATTAAAGGTTTCTATGTGGGACTTCCACCAGCGGTAATCGTTCCAATAACATAAACCCAAACTAAGATTGCAATAGCTAAAGAGACAATCTTAAGCCAAAGGTTATGAGTTAAAGCTTTTTTAAGGTCAATCTTTTTTAGAAACTTCATTGTCTACTCTTAATTTTTAACGTGGTTTAGACAACTGCCCTTTTAGTATTGTAAGTAAGTCATTGGGTGCTAAGTTACGAGTCAATTGTCCGTTAATAGCTAAAGAAACTGAACCATTTTCCTCAGATACAATTATTACCAAGGCATCCGAATGTTCAGATAAACCAACAGCTGCCCGGTGACGCATACCTAAAGCTCTTTCCAGAGCAGGATTCTCACTTAAAGGGAAAAGACAAGAAGTGGCGATAATGCTTCTACCGGTTACTACAACTCCTCCATCATGCAGGGTGGCTCCGGGATAAAATATACTCTGAAGCAATTCTGCGCTAATATCAGCATTTAATATTACGCCGCTCTCAATATATCTTTTAAGCGGTATCTCTCTTTGAATGGCGATAAGGGCACCGATTTTTTTTCGGGAAAGGACTCCTGCTACTGAGACTATTTCCCGCAAGGTTTTCTCAATTTCCTCTTTTTTTGGCTCAATATAAAATATATGACGTTTACCTAAATGGATAAGACCGTCTCTAAGTTCGGGTTGAAAAATTATTGTAACCAAAATAATAAAAAAAGCAAAAAAGTATGTGAGTAACCTGGTTAAAACCGGAAAATCAAATAGTTGAAAACCTAACAAAGCTACAACTAGAAAAACAATGCCCCGGAGTAAATAGATAGCTTTTGTTCCTTTTAAAAAAAGAAAAATACGGTAGATAACAATCCAGAGAATTATTACTTCAACTATATCTTTCCAATTTATGGGTCGAGCAAGAAAATCCATCAATTTAAATTAATACTAGAAGCTATTTTAATAGCTTCGACTGTTTCTTTTACATCATGAACTCTTAAAATATTTGCTCCCTTATTAATGGAGACTACATTGGCTGCTATAGTTCCCGCCAGACGCTGATCTATATTGTTTTTAAGAATTTTCCCAATAAATGATTTTCGTGATAAACCTAGGAAAATTGGTAGACCGAAAATTTTTAATTTATAAAGCTCGTTAATTATCCTTGTGTTGTCTTCTAACCTTTTACCAAAGCCTATTCCCGGATCAAGACATATTTGGTTTTGGGAAATGCCCTTTTTATTCAAAAAGTTAATTCTGTCTTTAAAAAAAGAAATTATCTCCCAAACAACGTCTTTATGGTAAGGATTAAGCTGCATAGTCAAAGGGCTGCCTTTCATATGCATAAGAATACAGCCTAAAGAGTTCTTTTTTATGATATCGGCTATTTTAGGGTTATGCCTTAAAGCTGTTATATCATTTATAATATCAATGCCAAGACAGCTTGCCTCATAAGCAACCGGATATTTATAGGTATCCACTGAAAGGGGAATTTTCTTAAATTCCTTACGTATTGCTTTAATTACCGGTATCAATTGAGCGAGTTCTTCTTTAACTCTAAGCTGCTTGGCAAAGGGTCGCGAAGATTCAGCCCCAATATCAAGAATCTTAGCACCTTCTTTTATCATTTGTTCGGCTTTCTTTAAAGCCAGAAACTTTATCTTCTCACTTGAACTTGTTGCTTTAGCTAATAAACCATCGCCGGAAAAAGAATCTTTAGTTAGATTAATTATTCCGCAAACAATTGGCTTTCTTATTTTTAAGGTTTTTTTTCTTGCCAGAAAAACAAATTCTTTTTTTTCCAAATTTTCTAAATATAAGGATATTAACCTCGATACTTCTTTTAAGCTAAAGGGCTGTCCTTTTAGCTTATTACTTAAGCGTTTCAATTGGCTTCGGCTACCAAAAATAAGAATGTCTGTATTTATATCCTTTACCAAAGCATCACGCTCAATTGCAGCATCAGAGCCTAAAGATAAGAGGTGCTGCTTGATGATGTTTGCTTCCCAGGATTTTATGCCTTTAATTAAAAAAGCGCAGAAGATGCTCTTAGCAGCTAAAATCTTAATCCCCTGACTGGTCACGCCTAAGGAGGTCATTAATTTGATAGCTCCTGCCTCAGTGGTTAATTCAAAAGGCGTAATTTTAATCTCTTTACTATTACTCAATTCGACCCGATTTTATAATTATTTTAAAATGCTTTATTTGATTAAAGACAGCACTTAAGTGCTCTAAGATAAGTACTACTGGGGAGTGTCTTTTACGCCGATTAAAGCCTTAACTTCATCGCCATTCATGACTTCTTTTTCAAATAAAGCATCAGCTAATAATTCTAATTTATCTTTATTTTCTTCAATTACTTTTTTGGCTCTGGCATAGCATTGATCTACTATTCTTTTAACTTCTTCATCAACAATATTAGCAGTTTCCTCACTATAATCTTTCTCCCGGGCCAAATCCCGTCCGAGAAAAATCGGTCCCTGGCTCTTACCTAAAGCATAAGGCCCAAGCCGATCACTCATGCCATATTCACAAACCATTTTTCTGGCTATGCGGGTTACTTCAGCCAGATCATTCATTGCTCCGGTAGTAACGTCGCTTAAGTTAATCTCCTCTGATGCTCTTCCGCCTAAAGCAACGGTAATTTCTCCTAAAAGGTCCTTTTTTGATTTATAGCGTCTATCTTCACGGGGCGGCATAAAAGTATAACCACCGGCCATGCCTCTAGGTATAATTGATACTTTTGTCATGGGATCAACTTCCGGTATTAATAAAGAGAGTATAGCGTGCCCGGCTTCATGATAAACAGTTAGCTTCTTCTCATGCTTTGAGATTACCCGGCTTCTTTTTTCCGGACCCATTATAACCCGCTCTATTGACTCCTCCAATTCAGTTTGGCCAACATCATCTTTGTCTCTGCGGGCAGCTAGAAGAGCACCTTCGTTACAAAGATTCTCTAAATCTGCACCTGAAAACCCGGGTGTCTTTTTAGCAATCGAATGCAAGTCAACTTTTGGTGATAATTTTACTTTTTTAGTATGAACTTTTAAAATTTCCTCCCGGCCTCGGATATCAGGAGCGTAGATAACAATATGGCGGTCAAACCTTCCCGGACGAAGAAGTGCCGAATCAAGCACATCCGGCCTGTTAGTAGCAGCGATAACAATAATTCCTACTTCGGTTTGGAAACCATCCATTTCAGTAAGCAACTGATTTAATGTCTGCTCTCTCTCATCATGACCACCGCCTAAACCGGAAAACCGTTGCCGGCCAACAGCATCAATCTCATCAATAAAAATAATACACCCTTTCTTTTCCAGGTTGACTGCCTTTTTAGCTTGAGCAAAAAGGTCTCTTACTCTAGATGCGCCAACACCAACGAACATCTCAACGAAATCAGATCCGCTTATGCTAAAAAAAGGAGCATCGGCTTCACCGGCAACAGCTTTAGCAAGAAGAGTTTTACCGCAGCCGGGTGGGCCAACCAAGATAACTCCTTTGGGAAATCTTCCCCCCAGGCGTTGAAATTTTCTCGGATCTATTAAAAATTCAATCACTTCTTGAAGCTCTTCTTTAGCTTCATCAATTCCCGCTACATTCTTAAAAGTTATCTTTGTTTTTTTCTCCTTATCTAAGACAGCAGCTCTTGATTTACCAAAACTCCAAACTTTAGAGCCAATTTGATTTCCCCTATGAGTAATATACCAGAATAAAAATACTAAAAACGACAAGGAAAATATAGGATATAAGAGGCTACCCCAAATCGGAGGCGGAATAACTTCGAATTGATCAACATTCTTTCGCAAGAGTCTGATCAAATCCTCGTCATCGTCAGGCTTATAGAGATGAAAACCTTTTGTGCCGGATGATTTCTTAAATTTACCCTTAAGTAACTCTCCCTCCAGCTTAACAGACTCTATGGTAGGATTTTCAAGATTTCTCTCTAAAGCATAGTAAAAATCAGTATAAGTTATCTTTTTTGTTAAAACACCAGTCTCCGGATCCAGAGCGCTGGATAGGAGCATAAGGCTAAAAAAGACAACAATTACAATGATTAAAGCTCTAAGGGAATCTGATTTTGACTTCTTAGGTTTGGGGCTCATAGGTAGTTATTATACTGTATTGACTTATAAAAGCAAGGCTTGAATAATAAGGAAATTCTGGCTTTTTTTAACTTTTAGGTTAGGTAAATCGACTACGCTCTCCCCCGGCCTATTTAAGGCTAAATCCCTTACTTCGTCTAAATGTCTGGCCTCCAATCTTCTTGTATGCCCTTGCAGCTGTTCAATAGTAATTCTTAAGACATTATTAAATAAGGCTGGGGTAGCTTGATTAAGCCCGGCTAAATCCAGGAAAATCTCACGCTTTGTTTCACGCTTTTTAAGCAAATTATAGTGTTCTAAACTAACAGTCTGGATTAACTCGTAATCATAAGCTATAGTCTTAGCTAAGTTACAAAGGGTATCAACTATATTAGGATTATACTCTTTAAGCAGCGGCAGGAGCTTTAAGCGGATACGGTTCCTAAAGAATTTTTCCTCAAAATTACTCTTATCAATGCAGTAGTCTATTTTCTGCTTCTTTAACCAGGACTCAATATCCTTTTTGGTTGTTTCAATTAATGGTCTAATTACAGTAAGAGCTTTATAACGTGTTTTAGGCAGAAAACCACGCAGACCTTTTAGGCCTGTACCCCGGATAAGGCGCATTAAGATTGTTTCGACTAAATCATCCTTGTGGTGCCCCAGAGCTAACTTCTTAAACTTTAATTGCCGTGCGGTTTTTAGGAAAAAATCATAGCGCAAAATTCTTGCGGTCTGCTCTAAGGAATCACCATTAAAAAAAGACTTCACGTCTTTTTTCTCACAAATATATGGTATTTCTAACTTATGACAAAGCTCATTGATAAAAATTTCTTCCTGGTCGGCTTCTTTACGCAAACTATGATTAAAGTGTGCACAAGCTAATTGAAGTTTATACTCTTTTTTCAAATAAAAAAATTGATAGAGCATAAATACAGAATCAGGGCCTCCCGAGACTCCCAGGATAATTTTATCTTTCTTTTTAAGAAGAGAGTTCTGAGCAATTGTATTTTTAAAAATATCTTCGATCATATTTAGAAATTTTTACCAAATACCGGTTGGGATATTTTTGCCTGGATTCCTTTCGCTTTCCGGTAGAAAGTTTTTTTATTGGTATAAAGGTTTTTTAACGAAAGGATAAAGAATTTTTGGTGCGATTAAATCGAAGCTTTTCTAACTCCGCTTAAAAAACAGGCTATTTTATTCGGTAAGCTCATCCCACCTATTAAGCCTATCTCCGCTAAAATAAAAAATATCGCCTCTTTGAGGATAAACCCAAGTCTCATAGCCTTCTAAAGTAGTCTTAACTTCATCAGGAAGACCGATCTTTTTAATTACTTCATTCTTGGTATCACCGATGACTAACCCATCACCGTCATTAATTACATAATAATCCTTCTTAACTTCCTCGCCCTCACCGAAAGTCTTTTTTCTCATCAAACCGTAAGCACCTTCTCTTTCACCTACATAATCACGCATTTGTACGCAAGCTGATAAAAAAAACATTGAAAATAAAAAAATTATAAAAAAACTATATTTTTTCATACCTACCCTCCTAAGTTTTTTAAATTATATATCTATTTCTAATCCTGACTCAATTTTAATAAAGTTTTTTGGAAAATAGCCTTTTAACAAGCTGCTTGCTTTAAACCCAGTACAATGAGAGGGGCCAATATTAACAACGCCTAAACTTTTCAGCTCTTCGGCTATATAATCTATATATCTTTTATCTTTATCAATAAGATGAAAACCGCCAAAAATTAAGTATATTTTTTCTTGCGGAAACATCTCCCTGGCTTTTTTTAAATACTCTAAAATCCCGGGATGAGCGCAGCCGCAAACAATAGAAATACCTTTTTCGGTTCGTATAAAAAGAGCTTGTTCCAGTAAAGACTTACCCTTATATAATACCTCAAAACATCCGCTAGTATATATATTTTTACATATTTCCTGAGAGTCTTTAACTACACTTACTTTATGTGAGGAACCCTTATCTTTAATCTCCTGGTATAAATCAGAACAAACATAAAGTTCTGCATTCTTATTATTCTCCAGCACCTGGCCAAGGCCGGCTCGATGATTCCAGTGCTTGTGTGAAATCACTATTTTTTCAATTGCTGATAAATCTACTCCCAATTCCTGAATATTTTTTATAACATGCTCTTGGCTCTCACCTAAATCAAAAAGAACTTTTCCGTCAATAAGGTATGACTGTCCCCAGCCGCTATAGTACTTATCGTCGGCTGCCCGCTTATCAAAAAGTATCTTTACTTTCATCTTATCTTTCGCCAAAAATATTTGTTCCGACTCTTACCATATTAGAGCCCTCTTCGATGGCAACTTTATAGGAAGAACTCATACCCATTGAGAGATATTTGAAATCTGAAAGAGATGAGTACCTCTCTTTGAGACCTTCGAATAACTCTTTGGTTATTTTAAAATAAGGTCTTAATTTTTCCGGATCAGAAAAAAATGGCCCCATGGTCATTAAACCCATTAGTTTAATACTTGTTAAAGAAAAAAGTTTCTCTAAAAACTCATCACAATCTCCGGGTAGTATACCATTTTTTTGTGGTTCAGCTGCGGAATTAATCTCAATTAAGACCGGCATAATCTTATCAATTTTTTTGCACTCTTTATCTATTGCCTCAGCCAGAGCTAAGGAATCAAGAGTTTGAATCATATCAAATATTTTCACAGCAGATTTGGCTTTATTTTTTTGAAGATGACCGATTAAATGCCACTGGGCTCCGCTGCCAATAAGTGCATGTTTAGTTTGAGCTTCCTGGACATAATTTTCACCTATTATCCTGGCTCCGGCAGAAAGCGCTTCTTTAATTTCCGGCAAACTGCGGGTTTTTGTAGCAACCACCAATTCAACATTTTCCGGTAAACTATTTATTATTTTTAAAGTATTTTCTTTAATCATTTAAACGGTAGTATTTTTTATTCTTATGAATACTTAAGCGAACTACTTTTTTAGCAATCAGAGTATTTAATTGCTTTAGGGTATCTTTTCTGGTTTTTCCTAAAGAGCTTATTAAGTCCTCTATACTGGCTGGCCTAACCTTTAAATAGCTCATTAACGCTTCAGTTAAGTCTTTATCAATTTTAGGGGCTCTGCGTTTGGAGCGAAAATCTGATACAACCTCTGCTGCCTCACTTAATATAGCTTTTATTTTCTTTATTTTTTCTTTATCCGGTAAAGAAACTTTATAATCTGAAGGCCTTACAGGAAGATTTAACTGTACCTTATCAGGCTTGATTTTTTTAATAAGTTCTTTAAACCTCTTGGCTTCTTTAAGTGAATCATTAATACCTTTAGCTAGCATTATCTCCAGCCAAATTGCTCCCCTAAACTCTTTACGTAAAGCAATTAAGCCACTGATAATTTTTGTTAAGCTAGTTCCTTTTCCGGGACGATTAATTTTTTTAAAAGACTTATCATAAGCTGCATCAAGCGAAGGTATTATTATATCGGCAGCCAAAAGCTCTCTCCTTATACTTTTTCGATGGATAAGTGAAGAATTAGTTATTACACAAACAGAATATTTATGAGAAGTTTCTTTTTTAATAATTTTAATTATCTTATCTAGACCTATCTGCAAGGTCGGCTCGCCGGAACCGGAAATTGTTATATAGTCTATTCTTGGTTTAGATTTAAAAATTTCTTTCAGCTGGGATTTAAAGGCTTTTAAATCAAAATTATTTATCCGCTTACTTATATGCTTGGTGCTTTTTCCCAATTGACAGTAAAGACAGTCAAAGGTACATGACTTATCGGCAAAAAAATCTACGCCTAAAGAAAAACCTAATCTCCTTGAAGGGACTGGACCATAAAAGTACTTCATAACTTTAAAGGATTAATGAGAGAAAGTTATAAAAAATTAACATATTTTTTCAATACAAGCTTTAAGCTATCTATATGAGAGCGAGTTGTAAGGAGGGTGTAGTCTTTGGTATCAATTAAAAAAATATCTTTAAGCCCTAAAGCTATTACTTTCTTCTTTAAATTATCGAGATAGATTAAGTTATTGCTGCTATCCAGCAATAAAGCCTTACCGCGAGAAGCATTTGCTTTTTTATCTTTAGCCAAAACCTCATATATTGATAACCAAGTGCCAAAATCCTTCCAGGAAAAATCGCCCCTAATCACTATTACTTTTTTGGTTTTCTCCATTATAGCCTTATCAAAAGGAGTATTTTTTATTCTTTTATACAAAGCCACAACTTTCTTTGCTTTAATAGACTTAGCAAAGTGCTTATAGTCACTGTAATACTTCTCATATTCAGCTAAAATGGTCTCTATTTTTCCAATAAACATCCCGCTATTATAAAAACACTTCCCGGAACTAATTAGCTTCTTTGCTCTCTTCTGGCTTGGCTTTTCAATAAAACGCTTAACAGAGTAAACTCCTGTCTTGCTTACCTGCTTTCCTGCCTGGATATACCCAAAATTGGGATCAGGCCTGTCCGGTTTTATACCTAAGGTAGCAATAAAATTACTCTTTGCCTGAAGCAGAGCTTTTCTTACAGCTGAAAGAAAAAGTTTTTCCTTAGTAATAAGATGATCTACCGGGGTGATAATGACTGCTTGCCTGCTGTATTTTTTTAAATTAATCAAGGAAAGTAAAACCGCTGCTGCTGTATTTTTGCTCTCTGGTTCAAAAAATATATTTTTTTTATTTATTGATTTTAATTTAAGTAATTGTTTCTTCTCGTACTTATTGGCAACTAAGAAGATATTTTCTTTTGGGGCCAGTTTTAAAAAGCGTTTTATGGTTAATTCTAAAGGCGAGAAGCCAAAAACATCAAGGAAATTCTTGCTTTTGTATTGACTAAACGGCCAAAGACGCAAGGATTGCCCACCACATAAGATTAAAATAATAGGTTTATTAGTTTTCATTTTAAGTATCTTGTTACCCAAATTAGGGCATTATATCATAGGTATTAAAAAATGGTAGGCCTGCGATTAAGCTTAATATGGGTATGCAGAAATAGCAAAGGAAGGCGTTTAAGCCTTCCTTTATTATGGTGGCGAGGAAGGGAATCGAACCCCTGACGCAGGGATTTTCAGTCCCTCGCTCTACCGTCTGAGCTACCTCGCCATCTAGCGGTAGATTTCGTTAATAGAAAAAATAACACTTAATTTTCAATGCAACAGAGAAAAATTATAGCATAGGGTCTATTTTAGGCAAGTGATTTTTGTCTCTCACTAAAGGTTTTGGTTGCCTGAATATCAGCTAGATTAGACTGCTAGGCTTTGCTTTCAAGTTTTTTGTAGCCAATAACTATGAGTACGATAAATGCAAATACCAAGGAGATGAATCTTAAACCATCACTTAATTCTGACCAATAATTTATATACCCATCGCAGACGCTAAAGATGCCCCCAAACATAAGTCCAGTTCCAATTGCTTGTATGGGAAGGAAAGCTCCAATAATAATTGCAGTTATCCCTAGAGGTATGGCTGCAAAGAACAAATACTTTTGAAAATGTTTTTCTTTCACTTTCCTCTCGTCATGCAAGCGATCTCTTTTGGCTTGAAGTTCTTTTTTCTCTTCCGGAGAGGCATCTTTATGGCGTTGATAATAATCCCTTATCTGATAATCTCCCCATTTAGGTTGTTCCACAAATGTGCTTACACCGTAATGGATCATCATCGGTAATATAATAGCGAGACCAAATCCTAAAGCGAATTTTTTTGCAAGCATTTTGCCCTCCTTTTTATTTTGGTGGCATTAAGGAAAATATGTATTGATTAATGAGAAATTTATCTTTTTGGCTGATATCAATGAATTCAATTCCAGCTTCATTGATGACTTCAGTATTATTACCGAGTATCTCAAAAGCTCTAACCCAAATAACTTTCCCTTTTGAAGTAATTTCATCTCCGCTAGGTAAACTAAATTTTAAATTAATTATGTCACCGATTTTAACATTACCCTTATCCAATATTAAACGAATCCCACCGCCGGCAATGTTTTTTACCTTGTCAGTTTCTCTGTTATTATCATCTTTTGTCCAAGAAACGTCTATCTTAGTTATATCCAGTCTGGGAAAATGTCTTCTTTCTTTCATCTAAAAAATCCTTAGTTGTTATCTTGAGAGGCTTTTTTTTCTAATAAAGTCTTGATTTCACCCATGCCTAGGGTGAGGTTCTTCATGGCAGAACAAAATAATTGCTTTGCCTGAGTTTCGTCCTTAAAGAAAAGATGTTCAGCCTCAGTAAACCAGTTTGCAGCTTCTTGAAAATAATCCATGATTAATCCCTCCCTTTAAGATAGTTCACTCGTCATCTTGATCTTTAACTTTATTTGCCATTTCATCGGTCAGTTCACCATTATAAATGATATTACCTTCAACATCATACTCAATATACTTTAGTTTCTTAAAGTTAATTACACTCTTAATTTTTCCACTTTCAAAGTAAGCTTTTGTTACGCCGAGATCATAAAAATACTCTTCTTGAGTTTTACCGTTCTCATAATATTTTTTGCCCTTAGCTTGAGGCTCATCATTAAAATAAGTCATCTCTGCTAATACTTTACCACTTTTATAGTATTGTTTTTGTTCTCCGCTCTTTTTGCCGTCAACATAATAAGCTTCCTCAAACAACTCTCCGCTTTCATAAAAGGTTTGGGCTAAACCATGCTTTTTATCTAATCTATAAGTTATTTTAGATTTTAATCTAGCATTTGGCCAATAATGCTTATGCAGACCAGATTTTAAGTCTCCCGCATACTCACCCTCATACTTAATACTACCCCCTTTATAATAACTGACAAATTTTCCTTCTTTTTTACTACCTAACATACTGACTTGCAACTTAACTGTGCCGTCTTTATTGTATTCTACGTGTTTACCTATAGCTTTACCGTCTTTAAAGCGCACTTGTTGGTAGGTTGTGCCGCTGATTGAGTAATCTTTAGTATAAATATCTTTCTTATCGCTACGGGCCATATCATCATACACAACCTCAGTAGAGATAACATTGTACTTACTTTTTTTGCTTCCTTTAGCTTGACCTTTAGACTTTGTGGTATCGCCACGAGCCTTGCTATCTTTGGCTATAAATTCCTGAGGTTCAATTTTTAATATTTCTCGTTTCTTTATGCCTATCTTAGCATTTCCATAAGTAAGCAACCAAATTTTTAATTCATCTTCCTTGATTATTTGCCCTTCTAATTCCCGGCCATTTTTTAGAAAAACTATATCAGCAAAAGAACTTCCGCAAAAATAGAAGGAAAATGCTAAAGAAAAAATTAAAAACAAATATCTTCTTTGTTTCATTTTAAATACCTCTCTCATTTAAAAGCTTAAGGTTCTCCTCCCCATCGTCGACTACTAATATTTTTCTTACTTTTGTATCAGTCATAGATAAACTCAATTCAAGAAGGCCCTTCTGTTTTTCGTCTCAGTATCTTTAAAACCCTTATAGTACCTATAAGCCTTCCACTTTCCTTTAGATTTGCTCAAGAGAAAGGTAAATATATTTTCTAATTTCAACTTATGGCCGGTAATATAATTAACTCTAGTTATAACTCTGGCTTGGTCTTTTCTAATTTCTGATTTAAGAATTTTATATTGCCTTACATTATACAAAGTCTCATATCGTGAATCTTTATGCCAGTACTCCCCAACAAGATTATGATAACCTGGGCGCCAAAAGCTTAAGATCTTCTCAACTGCTATAGTCGGAGCTCGCTGGGATCTATAGAAACTTAATCCAATTATACCGGCAACTAAAAGAGCAATTATAATCAAGATCACACTTTTTTTAGAACCATCCATAAAAACTCCTCTTAGTATTTTATGTCTTTAATTTATTTAAATCTTTACCTTGATTGTCGTTAGCTTCTAGTTTTACTTTTTTTATCTTAGCTTTTGGTTCACGAAAACTAAAAAATAGCAAAACTATTCCCACCCAGGTTAAAGGTGTTTTTGCCGAATCCATAAGAAACCTTGAAAGAAAACTATATAGATTATCAGGATTTATAAGATTTATTACTTCTTTTGACGGTAAATTAGTTAGAGCTGCACTGACAAGAAGGGCAAAACCAGCAATAAGATAAAAAATATTGCATCTCATCTGAACTTTGAATTTACTAGAAGTATATTTTCTTCTGATAAATAACTTAACACTTAAAATATTACCGTAAGCATTTGTATTAAGAAACCATAAATAGTAAATCGTAATCCTGACCTTGCTTGATGATAATCGATTATTGCAGCATCATGTGGCTCTTTAGCATGATAGGTTATTTCAGTGGCTGGATTAGTTTTAACTGAGTGATGTAGCTTATAAATACCTGTTAAGGTTGTAAGAAGACCCAATATTGTAAGGTAAGTTGAATAATCTATGACATTGTCCATGATCCTCCTTTTATTATTAAACTATTGTTTTTTGTTTAAATCTAGCCTTTCTTTAGTGCTATCAGTTGCTTTTTCAATTATTACTTTCTTTAGTTTAACTGGGTCAATCTCACCCCAGACAAATCCACAATCCAAACAACTATAAAAAATATTTTTTATCCTAACATTAGTGTCTAATATCGCAAAGGTCCTTAAACCATTGGGCCTAAAATAGGCTGCTGGAGCAATATAATCTATTTGGTTAAAAATTCTCCCGTTAGACACTTTAGGGCTATTACACTGACAACATTTCATTATCTCTTCCTCCTCATAAATTATATATCTTAAATCTATTTTTTTGTATGATTTAAACTACTAACCTCAACAATTGAATAAGAAATCCATATATAATAAAACGAACTCCTGAGGTGTAAAGCTTTTCATTTACTGTCGCTCCCTCAAAAGGCTCCTCGCCAGGAGAAACAGAACATCTCTCAGACTCAGGCTTAATTGAGCAATAAAGCTTATGAACCCCGGTTAGAATCACCAGAAATCCCAGAACTGTCATTAACTTTGATAGAGTCATATATTGATATTCCCTTACAATAAAGATAAATATTACTTATCTTTATTGGTAGAAATGATTTTAGTTAAACCTGCCCAGACAAATGCTATTATAATACATCCTAGGGATATTATAAAGGGCATAATTGCTGAAGGAAAGTGTTCATCTAAAAAACTACTTAAGAGGGAAGCCGCCTTAGTTTGAGGACAAAAACTCAAAATAGCTAACCCAATTGAAAATATTACGGCATTACCAACAGCTGCTTTGAAAACTACTAGAAAAGCTTCTTTATTATTAACAGCAGATTTATACTTAGAAATAATAAACTGCATCAAGCATAAACAGTAAAGGATGTAAAAACCAAAGAGAAAAAACACAGGGGTAGAATATTTTGCATATATACTTCTTAAGTTACCCGGAGAAGAGATTGCCTTTACCCAGTTAGTAATTTTGCTTATAATGTTCATTCCCTTATCCATAATCCCCCCTTTATTAATTTATAACATAAAAAAATTACAGACACCACTGGCTAAAACTGCATCCGCTGAACTCCCTTAACTTGGCTATATCAGCCCTAAGGGCTTCGATTAACTTATTTCTTAGATCTTCGGATAAAAGAGGTCGATAGACCTTTTGCCCTGTTTTTGTTGATTCTAAAGCCTTGTCCTTTAAGATTTTAGGGATCATTGCATAGCCTAATTTGCTAAAAGAAGTCTTTTTCTTGGGGCCATGGGCAAAATAACGAACAATTCTCCTTGGTTTTTTCCGTTTTAACTTACCACGTGAAACATTTATTAAGTCGGAAAACTCATCACAATAAAAATCATCATCAATATTTAAAAACCGAAATGCTCTCTTTAAAGTTTCTCTGCGCTTATTTTTTAATTCTTCGGCTGTTAAAATCAGAAACGATTCTTTAGGATAATAATTTAAAAACTGCTCTAACTGCATATAATACTTGCTAAAATCAATATATACAGAATCTTCTCCCTCAACAAAAGCATCTTCGATTGCAAGAGTTTCCTGACCGCCTTTGACTCTATCTAAGTATTGGGAAATTAACCTCTCTATCGGGTCTCTTACTATATAAATCAATTTTGCCTGGGGGATTAAAGAGTGCATTCGTTTGGCTACGCCTTTATATAAGGGATAGTTTGTGTAACTAGGTGAGGCTTCGAGATAAATTTTAGCTTTGCCTACAAAATTAGATTTGTACCAATTAAGCCCTTTATCCCAACAAAGCTCCTCATTAAAGAAATTAAGCTCTTTATGGGCTGAGGCAATGACATTGGGATGGAAGCTAAGATAATGGAATAAACTTGAGGTTGCACACTTCTGTGCCCCAATTATAAGACAATTGGCTAAATTTCCTTCTAATTTATGCTTTTCTGCAGACATTATCATTTTTAATTTATGATAGAGAACTAGAAAATTATAGCATAGAGCTCAAAAGTAGAAAAGGTTTTAAAACCTAATGCCTTTATGGTCTTTTTACTCTCTAAACTGAATTTTTAGCCAGGCAAAAGCCTTCTCATATATATCTTTAGGAGCGAGTCTATGGCCACCTTTAAATTCTATCCATTTAGTCTTCCAACCAAGGCTGTCTAAAAATCGCTTATCCTCTAGCATGCTCTTGTATCCATAATCGGTCGGACTCGCCAGGAAAACTACTCGTTTTGACTTTGGATGACCTGTTACTACACCTTTGAGATCCTGGTGAATTGTTCCACTATTAATTATGATTGCTGAGATAAGTTTAGGCTCTGCATAAGAAAAAAAATGAGCCCCCATTGCTCCGGCTGAAAATCCACTTACTATTATTTTAGACTTATCTATTGGAAGGCTCTCTGATAAACTTTCGATTGTTAGAGCTAAATCAGTAATTACCTTAGCCATATCAACACCAATATGAAACTCTTTAGATATAAAAAGCAGCCACTTATATTTTTGAGCAAGATCCTTAAAATGCTTTAGTGTTCCTTTGGTGTCGGCATCAGGAGTAAAAAATACAATTAAAGGATAGGTATCGTTAAAATTAGTTTTCTCAGGTATAAAGATAAGATAATCTTCTGTATCTATAAGCTTAGCTTTGGCAAAAAGATATTGGCGTGATTCCTCCTTTTTGACAGACTTTTCTTTCGAATACTTCTGGTCGCTTACTTCTTTATGATCACTAGATAGTCTTACTATCGAATGATCCTCACTATCTTTGGCCTTAAACCGTACATAATCACTTGCTATGTCAATTATCTGATTCTGACCTATGAAATCGCCTTGATAGTAAATCTGACCGTTTATTATTGCTAAAGACTGGCCTTCATCGTAAATAATACCATTGAGAGCAATATCTGCCCCAGCATCTGATTTTGCTCCAATGCTTTCTACCTTACTAACATTGAGTTTGGATTTCTGTTTGGGGGGGTTTGGCTATTACAAGCAATTAAGCTAAGCAGCAAGCAAACTATGAGTAATTTTCTCAAAACCGAATCCTCTTAATTAATATTTCTAAATTACTGCTATAATTGTTCTTTATTGATTTCTACACGCAGTATTTTTTCAACCAAAAATTTATTTTTAGCCCGCCAGATAATCCAATAAAATCTTGGATACTCTCTGTTACCGATAAAATCAAGTAAAATATGTAGACTATACCCGGAAATTGCACTTATAAAATATAGGTTTTTAGTAGCTAAACCTATAATCCAAAAAATAATAACAAATTCTAAACTATGAAAAATAAGATACATTTTCTTAAAATCAGAGATCTTTTTATTCTTAGATTTCACCTGGGTGGCTATAAGAAGTTTCTTTAAGCAGCCTAAATTAAAACCATATGCTTGTACATATTCAATAGTATGATCAACATCGATTAATACTCCCGAAGCAAGACATAACAGTCCTGGCAGCGGTGATTTTAAATATAGGGAAAATGCTAAAGAAAGAGGAAGGCAGTAAATTACATGATCGCTAACTCGCATAGATATTTTTAGTAAAATTTATCATAACCCTTATATTTGCGGTCTATTTCTTCTTGAAGGCTGCTCTTATCCGACTCTTTTTCCTGGTTACCGGATCTTTTCTTAGGAGCGGGGTAGAGAGCTTTTAAGGTGTCTTGAATCATGCTTTCAGTTTTCTTTAAATTATCACTAAGCTCTTGCCTTACCGGGTCAGAAATCGGCTCAGCTGCACTAATAGGCTCGGTTTCTTCTATAAATACAGGTGCATCATCGATAATATCTTTAATATCAGAACTATCATGCTTCGTGAGAAAACCGGATGGATCTGAAATTCTTATGTAAGCATCGGTTTTTTCAACGATTTTCCCCTGGATTTCTTCTCCGGAGTTAAGCACTATTGTTTCAGCAAATATTAAATTATTGCAAACTGTAAATAAAAAAAATAAAAAAATGCTTATTCTCATAAACCCTCCTCTGGAATCTATACTGATATAAATTTTTATTTCAATTTAACTTCTTTAGGAAAGTCACAAACTGTAGAGATAAAAACAGCTACCTGTCAAATTAATACCCTGACTCGGTTTTGATAAAACAGTAGTACAAAACAACTATAGCAATAAAAATCATTGCAACCAATCTAACTATTAAAGGATCAAAGGGCTCACCACTGGCTTTAATTGTATTACCGAATATCTCTTCTACTTTTGTAGCAGCTAAAAGAATGCTACCGGAAACCAAACAAAAAGATAAAGATTTCTTAATATCCCAAAATCGTAACAAGCAAAGAAATAATATAAAAAGCAATAGCCAAAATACAGGGTTATTAAGCGTAAATTGAAAATCAGCTAAAGGATTTAGATAGTGCTTAAACAGATCTCCTAAGCTTTGTGAACCCATTCGATAACCTCCTACTTAAAGCTTTATTCAATAAAACCGCTTGTCTTACTAAAAGTACTTATGTGTTCTTTGATTAAGGCACTATTGTTTTCACTTAAATCATAAAATTCAATACCTGTGTCAGTAAAAATTTCATCTTGAATATACTTGCTATCTCTTTTTTTAACCCAGACGACCTTTCCTTTGCACTTAATAGGTTCAGCCTGAATGAAAACTTCCAAGTCAGTTAAACTTCCTATTGCCAATTCGTCCTTAATAGTTACTTTAATGCCTTCTTGGCTAATATCTTCGGAATAAGCAGCTATAGGCTGTTTATCAAGAGGGCGTACGTGAACAGTAAAGGGGAATTTAATATGAATAAAACGCCTACGATCTACAGAATCACGTTGCATATAATTTATTCCTTGAATTTCTTTAAAGTCTATCTAAAACTAATTATTCTTAAAACCCAAAGAAGATAACATCTTTATTGCGCTGATAATATCGCTGACATCAATTGGTTTTATTAAATAAGTATCAGCATTTAAATCATAACTTTTTTGCATGTCAGCTATTTGATCTTTTGCTGAAAGTATAATAGTCGGAGTAAGAAGTTTTTTTTCATGCCTTAACCATCTCAACACCTGCCAGCCATTGAATTCAGGCATAATCAAATCTAAAATTATAAGGTCAAATTCATTACTATCCAAAGCCTCTTTTGCTAAAAGACCATCATAGGCAGTGCTAACCTCAAAACCTTCTCTTTCTAAACTCCTCTTTAGGAAATCAACAGTATCTTTATCGTCATCAGCAAGAAGTATTTTTCTAATCATATCTATACCTTTATTAGTTGAGATAAGAATCTATCGTCTGATAATATTGTTTTACTGCTGCTAAAGACTTAAGAAATACTACACCAAAAAAATAACTGGCAATTACGACAACCAGGCTTATAGTGATTTTTAAAGCTTAGCTAATCTTAGGATGAAACCAAATCAAAGGCAAAGCCAAGGGGCCAACACAGAGAAAAGCAACAATTATAGAAAATGGCCGTTGGTACCATGTTGCTGCTGGTTTCTTTGAAAGAAATTCCCCGCAATGCTTACACTTTATGGCCTCTGAGAGAATTTCTTCAGCGCAAAAAGGACAATTCTTCATAACTATCTCCCTCCTCCCAAAGTCTAACGGTATGAAACCTTGCTTGCATAACCATCAGAAAAAACTACTCTCAAAGATGGCTTATGCTTATGATGATAGTGCCAAACTTCCCGACGGCGATCAAAGTCAACCAAAATTTGTTTTTTAGTTGGCTCGCCAAATCTTGAGTAGATATTTTTCTGGCTTAAACCTCTAAGGCTAGGAGCGAGATGAGTGGTTTTGGAATTACTTAAGTAATTATTGCTGCAACCGCTAAAAACAATAATTACAGATATTAGTAAAGTTAATATCCTCATTATTTCATTATAACTTACAAATATTAGCAGTCAATCAACAATAAAAACTTAATCTAATCACGGGGCAGCTTTTTCAATTTTACAATAAAGACTGCTGAGGCAATTATAAGACCAACGGCTATAGCTCTTAGGGGTAGGAGAATTTTATCTTTTAAGGATAGGGGCAGGGCTAAGACGGCTAAGCATAAAATAATACCAATTACCAAAGAAACCCTTGGGTATTGCTTTATAAATTTGACCAAAGGACTCTCTTTTAACTTGCTTTCAAAGTAACGCCAGATATTTGAATCTTTAGTTTGCTTACTCATAATTAATCTAGATACTTACTTTCATCTCTGAATTCTTCTACCGTAACTAGATGATTGTGTCTATCATCTACTTTAAGTACTAATGTTGTAGCCGGTACTGTCAATTTTTGGGGGAGTTTGGGGAGTTGATGGATTCTTATATATGTTTCTTCTTTCTCATCTAAGGGGAATATTAAAGTCATGGCTTCTTCTTTTGGTTTAGGCCCAGCTTCAGAGGTATCCTCTTTGAACTCATATCTTACTTCCACAACATTTTTATCAATACCAATATACCTTAATTTGATGTGATAAAACTCATAAGAAGAGTCATTGATTTTTAATGTAGTTTGGTATATAGGATCTCCAATCATGAGAGTCCTTTTACTACTTACATCTTCGGCTGAACTTATTCTGTTTTCAGCAAAACTACCCACAATAGTAAGACTAAAAATCATAAATAAACATATCAGAGTAATTCTTCTCATTCATTCCCCCTATTTTTATTATAATTGATTGAGTTGGTAGCCCTTCTCCCTCAATAAAGCTATGATCCCTTTATCACCAACTAGGTGCCCGGCACCGACAACCACAAAGTAAGTCTTATCACTCCCTAGGTACTTCTCAATCTTAGAAACCATTTCTTTGTTTCTCTTGGTAAAGAGCTTATAGTATATAGACTTAGTTTGAGGATATTTTTCGAAACTCTTATACATGAGTTCAGATAAAGCTTGGGCATCACCCCTCTGCCAAGTCGCAAACATATTGTCAACTTCACTTTGAAGAATATCTAAATCGGATAGAGTAGAGAGAAGAAACAAATCCTGCTCCTGGTCAGTAAATGAACCAAAGAGATCTAATTGGTATTTAAGGCTTTCAAGTTCTAAGATTGGTTTTTGGCCTTTAGCTTTATTTAAAAAATACTGATCAATGCCTTTTTGTGGATCAAAGCCTAATTTAACCAACTCAAGAGTTACTAAACTAATAGCTAAAAACCAAGGTTTATAAAACCCCATATAAGCTACGTCTATACCAAGATCGGCTAGCTTTTTGGCGGCAAGATCGTAAGTTTCAGAAGAAATATGATTTTTAAATGTATCCCCGTCTAAATACATGCCGACTTTTAAGAACCTTTCTTGGATCTCTGTTGGGTCTAAATCGTTTATATTTATTTCGACAACTAAGTAATCAGACTCAAGGTAGGCTTTCTCAATTCTTTCATCTAAGGGGTATAAACTATCTTTGGCCAAGTGAATTGAACCGAGGATATAAATTTTACTCTGGTTACTCTTAGTTTCCCAAAGAAAAGTTTTACTGCTCTTTTGTTCTGGTTGGGCCAGGGGATTAAAAACAATTACCAAAGACAAGAATAAAGGTAGTGTTTTTAAAAATAATTTCTTAATTAATTTTATCGGCATATATTATTTACTTTTCAATAAGTTTATTACTTCATCCATCTGGTTTGAAATCTTATGCAAAATATCTATTTGCTCTTTTTGAACTTTCTCCTGGCTCTGTTGTATTTCCTTAGCCTGAGAAGCCATCTTTGATAGATCTCCTAATTTATTAAAATCAAACATCTCATCCTCCTTTAGCTGATAAGTTTAACCTTGTAGTAAAAATTACCAAGTTTATAGTTTCTTACAATTATTTAAGTAGTTATTGTAGTTTCTTGTGATTTCCGGTAAAGAATCAGAACCAAATTTATCGAGAAAACTTTCGCTTATAGCTAAAGCTGCCATATTTTCAGCAATAACGCTTAAGGCAACAATAGCACAAGTATCTGACCTAATTTTTGGTGCTTTTGACTTACGTTTGCTAATTAAATCTACTGAATCTAAAGGGTTTAAGAGTGTAGCTATTGGTTTTTTAGCCAAACGAAGGACTATTGGGTTGCCGGTGCTCATGCCACCTTCAATGCCACCGGAATTATTACTTTTTCTAAAGAAACCTTCCTTGCCTGAGTGATAAATTGAATCATGAGCTAAAGAACCCGGTCTTTGGGAATATTCAAAACCTAAGCCGACTTCAATGCCCTTTACTGCTTGAATACTCATTAAGTAATAAGTTAACTTAGCATCGAGACGTTTATCAAAGTGCATACAACTACCAATACCGGGTGGTAGGCCATCTATCCAAATCTCAACTACCCCGCCAAGAGTATCGCCTTCGGCGGCACATTTTTTAATCTTAGAAGTCATCCTCTTCTCAGCAGCTTTATCAATGCAGTTAAGTTGGGATTTTTTAGTCTTTGAAATTATCTCACGGGCACTCTTTGGTTTAAGAGTTGAGGAAATATTACCCACGCTAACAGTAAAGCTAGCTATAGATATTTTAAAATTTGCTAGGAGCTGCTTACAGATTGAGCCGATACAGACTTGGGAAACCGTTGACCTAGCTGAGGCTCTCTCAAGAATATTTCGCATATCTTTCTCTTGATACTTAAAAGCTCCTGATAAATCTGCATGAGCCGGTCGAGGAATGGTAATCGGGTCGTAGGAATCCTTAGCTTGTGAGAGTATATATGAGTCTTTATTCTTAATAACCATAGCAATCGGGCTACCCAAGGTCTTTTTATTGCGAAGACCAGAGATAATTTTTACTCCATCCTGCTCAATCGACATCCTCTTGCCTCTGCCCACACCAGACATGCGTTTGGTTAATTCCTGGTTTATAATCTTTTCATCAATTTTTACGCCTTGAGGAAAACCTTCAACAATAGCAATATTTCCTAATCCATGAGATTCTCCGGCAGTTAAAACCCTCATATTTTATCTCCTTTTTAAAATAAAAAATTCAAAATCTTATCACCCCAAAAGAATATTGTCAGAGTAGACAAGGATAAATAGGGAAGATAAGGCATTAAATGAGACTTCTTAAAGATAAGAGCAAAGACTGAATAGACTACTCCAAATAAAGGCGCAATAAAAAATACCGGGATCACCGCCTTCCATCCAAGGAATACGCCAACCATGCCCATAAAATCGACATCACCTAAACCCATTGCTTCTTTCTCACCTTCAATAGAATCTTTTTTTCTAATGCTTAGATAAACGCTTAAAAAGACATCGCCAAATAATTTAAAAAGATAAGTGAAACCTAAACCAAAGAGCAATCCTATGGTTGAGTTAAAAAATGGTGTAGGTGCCCGGGTAATATTTTGAGCTTGAGAAAAGTTAAAAATTCTTAAAAAATCTACAACAATATTAACAATACTTCCACTTTTAAAGAAGGCAAAAACAAGTCCTATGGCAATACCAACTACACATAAATAAACCGGTATAGCGTGGTAATCAATATCAATAAAAGAGACGAGAATGAGTAAAGAAAAAAATACTGAAAATTCAATCCATAATAGTGACCAGCCAAAAAACAAATAAAGTACACCGATTAAAATACTAGTAATAAGTTCAACTAAGGGATAACGAATCGGTATTTTTACAGAACACTTCCTGCACTTACCGCCTAAAAGCAAATAACTGAGCAGCGGTATATTGTCGTACCACTTAATTGTAGTATTACACTTAGGACAGTGTGAACGTGGTTTGATTATAGACTTCTCCTGGGGAAGCCTATGTATACAGACATTTAGAAAACTACCGATACAGGACCCAAACAAAAAAGCAAATATCTTCATTGAAAGGCTAAGTGTATCAATCATTACAACTCCTTAGTTTTTTTAATTAAAACTTCACGCATCGTCGCTACCACTTCTGAGTCTATATCTTGACCTAACCAGTGACTTAAAGCTTTTACTCCCTGGAAAAGAAGCATGTTCAACCCACCAGAAGCCCGGCATCCGCAAGCCTTAGCATCACTTATGAGTTGAGTTTGACGATTATAAACTAGATCATAAACAGAAATATCTTTAGAAAGTTGCTCTTTAGAGACAATTGAACCATCACCAGCATGCATACCCAGAGGAGACGCATTCACTAAAAGTTTACACTTTTTTATTGTATCAGAAAAATCACTCTTATTAATAAACTTTAAGTCTTTTTTTACTTGGGGAAACTTATCATAAAATTTGTTTGCTTGGTCTTTCGCTGAAGCATTTATTTCATAAATATAGATTGTTTTATTTGTATTTTCATAAGCTGAAGACAAACCTGAAATTACAGCTCTGCCGGCACCGCCGCAACCGATTATTAAAACAGAAAACTCACTTTCAGCCTTAAAATCTAAATCTTCCTCTAAAGACTGGATAAAACCGGGAGCATCAGTATTATACCAGCTAAAGCCGCTGGCAGTTCGTTTAACAGTATTAGTGGCTCCGACTAAATTGCTATAGTTGTTGGCAAGATCAGTTTGGCTTGAAAAATTATTTTCTAAGATTTCTTTTGCTCTTACTTTGTGAGGAATAGTAACATTAAAGCCACCAATTTTTCCGGCAGCAATTTTATTTCCTTCAGTATCTTTAAAAATTTTATCCGGTTTTAATAAAAAATCTTCCAATTCGCTGTCCTCAATGTCAAATAAACAATAGTGAGCATTTAGGCCTATCTTTTTAAAAGCTGCATTATGCATATAAGAAGATAAAGAATGTTTGACTGGATGTCCGATTAAACCGAATAAACGAGGATTTGAACTCTCAGGCATCACCTAGGGTAATCTCCCAGAAATAATGCCAGTGGTCTTCTCTGAAATTAGAAAAAGGTTTGGGATATCTATACCTTAAATACGACTCGACTTCACTTTTTTCTCTATATCTTTTAGCGGCTAAAGCTCCCTCATCATCTTGAACTGGATCATAGATAAAATTCCAGAAATCTTTCCATGATTTATCAGTGAAACTGTCAAAGACAGTGGGAACAAACATTTTTAATTTTTCCTCTTTCTCAATAAAAGTAAGAGGTCTCTGACGCTCCGGCGACATCTCCATTTCCATATTATTTTTGCGAACAGCCATAAAATCGCTTACCCCTTTTGTCGCTCTTTCGGTCTTCTTCTGCCAAGCATAGTAAGAATCACTATCCTTAAACTTTATGATACCGATGACTATTAAGACAACTAATACTAAAGCAACTACATTAACAAGATATTTCATATTTTGCCCCTTTTCTTAAGACTTTATTTTCTTTGTTTGTTCAATTATAAATATAGCACAATTTTATACAAAAAGTAAGTATATAACTTATAAATTATAAATTATAATAAGGCCCTATACAGCTTTATTCAGTGCATCTAAATAAGCTTTAGTTGAAGCTTGAAAGATATCAGTACTAGTACCTCTGCCAACTATAGTTTTGCCTTTTAATTCAACCTCAATCCGCACCATACCTTGGGCATCTTTACCTTTGGTAACGGCATCAAGCTTATAATTTAGCAGTTTTGGTTTCAGGTGGGTAATTTTATCTATAGCTTTATAACAAGCATCTACCGGGCCATCTCCACTAGATGAAGCCTCAAATATTTTTCGTTTATGTCTTATTTTGACCGTGGCCTCAGGATCAATATCTGATCCGGTTACAGCCCGAAGAGAGACTAATTCATATGTCTTTTTTTTAGGTTTGGTTTGCTCCTGAACCAGAGCAATTAAATCATCATCGAAGATATCTTTTTTCTTATCGGCTAACTCTTTAAATCTATTAAAAATTTCATTTACTGCCTTGGCATCTAAAGTAAACCCTAAATCCTTCAGCCTCTTTCCCAAAGCATGACGGCCGGAATGTTTACCAAGAACCAATTGGCTCTTGCCTATGCCAATATCTTTAGGATTCATGATCTCATAGGTAATTCTCTTTTTAAGTATTGCATCCTGATGAATACCTGCCTCATGAGAGAAAGCATTCCTGCCAACAATAGCTTTATTGGGTGCAACTACAAAACCGGTTAAAGTGCTGACCAAATGTGAGGCCCGGTAAATTTCTTTGGTTTTTATTTTAGTAGAAAAATCACCAAAAGCATCCTTTCTCACCTTTAAAGCCATTACAATCTCCTCTAAAGATGCATTCCCGGCTCGCTCTCCAATTCCATTGATTGTACAGTGAATCTGCCGGGCTCCGGCTAAAACCGCAGAAAGCGAATTAGCAGTTGCCAAACCTAAATCATCATGGCAGTGGATAGCAATAATAGCTTTATTGATATTGGGCACATTATTTCTTATATCACTGATAAGTGTATAAATTTCCTGAGGATAACTGTAGCCGACAGTATCAGGAATATTTATGGTTTTAGCACCTTGGCTTATGGCTGTTTCAATAACTTTATAGAGAAAGCCCCGTTCACTGCGAGTAGCATCCTCGGGTGAGAATTCTATATCATCACAGTATTTTCTGGCCATAATTGTTGCTTTTTTTGCCAGTTGAAGGATTTCGCTTTCAGCTTTTTTAAATTTATATTTTAGGTGTATCTTTGAAGTTGCCAGAAAAATGTGTATCCGCGGCTTTTTTGCCTTTTTTGTAGAATTATGCGCAGCTTCAATGTCTTTTTTTAAACACCTGGCCAACCCACAGACTATACTTTTTTTTATAGTGCGAGCAACTAAATCTACTGCTTTAAAGTCATCAGGACTGGCAATAGGGAATCCGGCTTCAATTATATCAACACCTAAGTTTTCCAACTGAAAAGCAACCTCTAGCTTCTGCTGGGATGACAGGGCGGCGCCGGGAGCTTGTTCTCCATCACGTAAAGTTGTATCAAAAATTTTAATTCTTTCCATAAGTCAGCTTAGAGCCCTTCGATGCCAATATATAATATATTCTCACAAGTGGCTTCGTTAGAAAATTTACTACCCTGAGCTATTAAAGTAATATCATTTAAAACATCAATGATGTCGTCTATATCTTGTGGTGTGAATTGACCCTGAGTAAATAGAGAAATACTTGGTTTGGCAAAACCAATTAATTTCGACTCTGCCAATCTATTAATTAAAGTTTGAAAATCAATAAAAAGCGAAAAAGATCCTTGAGAAAGTATTTTTTCTTTATCGAAATAATAAGTTTGATCATCGGCTAAAGACTCACCGCCGTTTTTATTCAAATCAATAATCTCTTTAGCAAATTCAAGGTCAATACTAAGAGCTAAATACTTATCTAGAGAAAATACTACCAAATTAAGCGGTGTATCCTTTAAAGGCAATAGCTTCATATTAACACCTTGATAATTTTCAAACTCAAAACTCTTAGTCTCGCTATCTGCATTTAGTTTATCTAAAATTTTACTATTGATTATGTCTTCTAATTTTTCGGCCGCTTGCCTATCCTTAGCTTCAAGCATAACTCCTAAACTAGGTACAGGAGTAGGGAAAAGCTGTAAAGGGTTAAGCTGTTTGCCTGATCCGGCAAATGACAATTCTCTTATTTGGGATATAAAAGCAGCGAAGTTGTTACCCAAAAGCGGTAGGAGATCACTTTCAATGTCTAAGCCAGCATAAGTATTAGCCATTGTTAAAATCTCAGCAAAACCAACTTGTGGCCCAGCACCTAAAGCAGCAGAATTATTATTCTGCGACACTTCTTGAGAAAGCTGCATAAAGCGCTTTAAATAGTTCCAATAACCATTTACATCACCGGATAAACTTATATAAGCAAGAATACCGGGAGGCACCATCTTAAAAATCTGGCTGCCATCTGTTTTTCCCGGGGCAAAAATATCTAAGAAGTTCTCTTTATCTTTATTCTTATCAAAAATCTGATAAGTCATACAAATCAAACCCTGACGCTCCTCATCAAAATCAATATAAGAAATCATACCCTTAGATATTTGCATAAAGCTTTCAAAAAACTCATTCATCTTTGAAGACTCTTGGCTAGGAGTAGCTAAGACCAGGGAAAGAAATTCCTTAAAATACTCCTTGTGGTTAACAAAAGTCCAGAAAAAGGAATTTTCTTTTAGTTTTAAGTATTTTTTGGAGACTTCTTTATAGATTGGATTATTCAATAAAGATTTTGAATTCTCACCATTGTGGAGATCGATTACTTTTTTTAAGGAGTCGAGATCATTGCCAAAGACAAGTATATCCCCGCAAACAGCATAGCTTAAGGTCATGTCCAAATCCAAAACTTTCATTGGCAGTTTATAACTGGTTATCTTAATACCATTATAATTTGAGTCTAAGACTTCTTCTTCGCTGGCAAAGCTAAGGTAGAGTTCGCCCATTTTCTTTTTTATATTTTGCTTAGCATCCATTCTACTAAAAAATAATATTTTACCGGCTGTAAAGCCCGGCTGATATCCTGCATCAAGCTTGGGCAGGACAATTCCGGGAGAAAAAACAGCTATAGCTGAATCGTTATTAAAAAATTCAATTAAGTTATCAAAAACTTGTTGGCGTTTGGCGAGTTCTTCGGCAAGATTCTGTTTATAGAAAGATAAGTCTGATATTTTCTTACAAAATTGATTTTTAAAAAATTCATCCAGTTTCTTACCCGGCTGATAAGAATACATGTAGTAAATAGCATCCTCAGGGACAATAGCTTCAATCTGAGAAACTTTTTTAGATTTAAAAACATGGTGATAAGCAAAAATAGCTCCTGATACTAGAACTACAGCAATTAAACCTATCAGTACTGGTTTTTTCATGATCCTCCTCTAAGTTAAAAATTTAGCTATTTAATCCAGGGCATCATCTTTCTTAAAGCCTTGCCGACTTTTTCAATAATATGGTCTTCTTCCTGTTTTCTTCTGGCTTTAAAAAATGGAGCGCCAACTTTATTTTCTAAAATCCATTCCCGGGCAAATTCACCACTCTGGATTTCACCTAAAATCTTCTTCATCTCTTTCTTGGTCTCATCAGTAATTATCCTGCCTCCCCGGGATAGATCACCATATTCTGCAGTATTGGAGACAACATAACGCATACCGCTTATACCTTTTGCGTAGATAAGATCAGTTATAAGTTTTACTTCGTGTAAGCATTCAAAGTAAGCTAATTCCGGCTGGTAGCCTGCTTCAACTAAAGTTTCAAAACCTTTTTGAATCAACTTTGATAAGCCGCCACATAAAACTACCTGCTCTCCAAATAGATCAGTTTCGGTCTCCTCGGCAAAAGTAGTCTCAATAACTCCGGCTTTGGTTCCGCCGAGTGCCCGGGCATAAGCCAGAGCGATCTTTCTGGCATTTTTTGTAGCATTTTGATAAACAGCAAAAAGACAAGGCACTCCTTTTTTCTGTTCATACATATCACGAACCAGTGTTCCCGGACCCTTAGGGGCAACCATGTAAACATCAATATCAGCCGACGGTAAAATCTGATGGAAATGAATATTGAATCCATGGGAAAAGCCTAAAGCTTTACCTTTCTTTAAGTTTGGTTTGATATCTTTATTATAAACACCTGCCTGAATAGTATCAGGAGTTAAGATATGAATAATATCTGCTTTCTTTGTTGCCTCGGCAGCAGTCAAAGGATTAAAGCCATCCTTTTTAGCCTGCTTATAATTAACTGTACCCGGCAATTCAGCTACTACAACCTTAATCTTTGAATCTCGTAAATTTAAAGATTGGGCTCTACCCTGAGCACCGTAACCGATAACAGCAATTGTTTTTTTCTTTAAAATATCAATGCTAACATCTTTATCATAATAAACCTTTGCCATTTTAGACCTCCTTTAATAGTTTATTTCTTTATAGCAATTCTTCCTGTGCGAACCAATTCTTTTATTTTTAAGTTATTAAGCTCTTTTAAAATTTCAGTCTCCTGGTGACGGTCTGAACAAATCTCTAAAAGATAATAATCTTTTTTTGTTTCAATTATTTTAACCGGGTATTTTTTAACTAATTTAGTAATTATCGCCTCTCCCTTGGCTTTCTTAGCTACTTTAATTAAAATAAGATCCCGTTCAATATACTCACGTCTGGTAAAATCAGTTACAGTGATTACATCAATAAGTTTATTGAGCTGCTTTTTTATCTGTTCAAGTATGCCCTCATCTTCGGCATTAACAACAATCGTCATGCAGGAAACATCGGCTTCTTCGGTTTCGCCTACAGCCAAAGACTCAATATTGTAGCCGCGGGCACTAAATAAAGAGGCTACTCTGGCCAGAACACCAAATCTATTCTCAACTAAAGCTTGTATTGTGTGGCGCATTTTTCAATTACTCCTTGTTTACAATCAACATTTTTTAGGCCATGCCGCCGATCATTCTATTGATGGCTTCTCCAGCTGGAACCATAGGAAATACATTCTCCTCGGGCTCAATTAAAAATTCAGCAACTACTGAACCTTTATGACTCAAAATTTCTTTTATTGCTTTCTTAACATCAGCCGGCTTTTTTACTCTTACTCCCTTTAAACCATAACCTTGAGCAACTTTTACAAAATCAGGATTCTTTATGGGAGTGCCAGAATAGCGTCGGTCATAGAAAAGATCCTGCCACTGACGAACCATACCCAAATAATGATTATTCAAAATTATTACCTTAACATTTAAGTTATAAGTGTTTAAAGTTGCAAATTCCTGGATATTCATTTGAATTGAACCATCACCGGCAATAACAATTACCTCTTTTTTGGGATTTGCCAACTTTGCCCCGATAGCTGCCGGCAGACCATAACCCATTGTACCCAAGCCTCCACTGGATAAGAAGTGGCGAGGATAGTTAAATTTATAAAATTGGGCAGCCCACATCTGATGCTGGCCTACTTCAGTTGTAACTATGGCCTTGCCCTTGGTTTGCTTCCAGAGTTCATCAATAACATACTGGGGTTTAATTTTACCAGTAGTTTTTTGCTTATAAGAAAGAGGATTCTTTTTTTTCCAGTCTTTTATTGTCTTATGCCAAATTTTAGTATCAGAAAGTTTTTTTTCATCAACTTCCTCTATCAGCTGACCTAAAATATTCTTACAATCACCAACTATAGGTACGTCAACTTTGATGCTTTTACTGATAGAAGTCGGATCAATATCTACGTGTATAATTTTTGCTTTAGGGGCAAAACCGGCAATCTTACCGGTTATCCTGTCATCAAAGCGACAACCAACAGATATTAAAAGATCGGCTTCAGTCAAAGCCAAGTTAGCATAAACTGTCCCATGCATCCCCGGCATATCTAAAGACAAAGGATGAGTTGAAGGAAAACCGCCTAAACCTAAAAGTGTAATAACTACCGGGGAATTTATCTCCTCGGCAAAACGCAACAATTCCTGGCTTGCTCCCGAGATAAGAATACCGCCTCCGGCAAGTATAACCGGATTTTTTGCTTTATAGATTTCCCGGCAAGCTCTCTTTATCTGGCCGGCATGGCCAAAAAGAGTGGGTTGATAAGTTCTTAACTCAATTTTCTCAGGATAATTAAATTCTGCCTCCTGCATCTGTATATCAACTGGTAAATCTATTAATACCGGTCCAGGTCTACCAGTCGTAGCAATATGAAAGGCTTCTTTTACAGTATAAGCTAAATCTTTAATGTCTTTTACTAAGTAATTATACTTTGTAACAGGACGGGTTATCCCGGTAACATCAGCTTCCTGAAAAGCATCATTTCCGATTAAGGATGTCTTAACCTGACCGCTAATTGCAACCATGGGAACTGAATCCATATGGGCTGTGGCTAGACCAGTAACTAGATTAGTAGCTCCTGGTCCGGATGTTACAACACATACTCCCGGCTTACCAGAAGAACGGGCATAGCCATCAGCAGCATGAGCTCCGCCCTGTTCATGACAGGGTCGAATTAATCTTATAGGAGAATCATAGAGATCATCAAAAAAAGGTATGACAGATCCGCCAGGATAGCCAAAAATTAATTCAACCTTCTCCTTAAGCAAACATTCAATTAGAATTTTAGAGCCTTTCATGGTGATTTTCTCCTATTTTAACGCATTTTTACCCAAAATAATCGTTTCTAATTATATCACTGAAAGCATAAATGACAATATGAATTTAAGGAATATAA